>CAYMCJ010000020.1:0-20396 GCA_964388985.1 uncultured Gammaproteobacteria bacterium
TGAGAATAATTCAGTTTGGGTGGATATTTCCCAGGGCGAGGCGCAGCTGGCCTGTAAAGAATTGGGGCAAGAGTACCATTTAATTTCAGAAAACGAATGGCTGACGATTGCGGAGAATTTAATATATATTAGCCAGAATGACATTGATGCAAACGAAGAGGGACTGCAGTTGTCCGCTAGCAGCACTGGCTATGTATTAAGCAATGATAATATAATATATGAATTAGCCGGCGAAATAAGTGAATGGACTGACAAAGTAATAACAAAAAGCGAATGCCCACAATCCAGTGATTTAGAAAATTGGCTGGAATATTATGAAATTAATGATTTTAAAGGCTTAAATATAACTCCCCCTTATTATTTAACTCATGAAGAAAATAATATTGGAAGAATAAAAATAGGGGGCAATGACAGCTCTCTTAGGGGATTTGTCCGCGGGCAAGGAGGAATTTATAGCTTGGATTTAAGCAACCCGCCGACAGTGGCCACTTCTGCGATCGGGTTTAGGTGCGCGAGGTAATCAATATTAATTTACGAATTATTAATTATTAATTTTTGAGAAAAAAATTGTTTTAGAATAAATTATGATTTTATGCAAAATCAATTATCTACAACTAAAATCGCTTTATTTAAAGGCAAAAAAATTAGAAAAACTATTCATAATAACGAATGGTGGTTTTCGGTGGTTGATGTAGCGCAAGTATTAACTGATCAACTTGATGATTACATAGCTAGAAAGTACTGGAATAAGCTCGCTCAAAGATTAAGAGAAGAAGGAAGTGAAGTGGTGACATTTTGTCACCGGTTGAAGTTGCAGGCTTCTGATGGAAAAATGCGTGAAACAGATTGTGCGAATACCGAGGGAATTTTTCGTATTATCCAGTCAATTCCTTCGCTAAAAGCAGAACCTTTTAAATTGTGGCTGGCAAAAGTCGGTTATGAGCGAGTCCAAGAAATTGAAGATCCAGAATTAGCTACCAAGAGAACGCATGCGATTTATAAAGCAAAAGGTTATTCAGAATCGTGGATTGCGAAACGGATGCGCGGAATTGAAGTTCGCGAAACTTTGACTAATGAGTGGAAAAATCGCGGAGCGAAAGAAGATACGGAATACGCCATTTTGACAGCCGAAATTTCTAAAGCCGCTTTTGGAATGACGCCATCAGAGTATAAAAAATTTAAGGGATTGAAGCGAGAGAACTTGCGAGATCATATGGATGATTTAGAATTAATTTTGACAATGTTGGGCGAAGCAACAACGACAAAAATAACCAAAGATAGAAATTCCAAAGGATTTATTTTATTAAAAAAAGACGCCAAAGAAGGCGGAGAAGTGGCAGGGTCTGCCAGAAAGGATATTGAAAAAAGGACAGGCAAGCGGGTTTTAATGAAAAGAAATTATTTGAAACTTAAAAAAGTATAAGCCCGCGCTTCTCTCTCCTTGCTAAGGGGAGATGCCCGCAGGGCAGAGGGATGTGGGCAGGGTGGTATTAAAATATGGATAGCAATAAATCAAAAAAGGGATTTTTAGGCGCTAAAAAAATTCCCATGAGCGTATCTCCGAAAGAAGATAAGCCTGAGTCAAATTATTTGGAAATTTTTTGTCCATATTGCGAAAGCAAAAATTTTGTTAAACGCGGAACCCGCCAGAAAAAACTTGGGAAAGTTCAGCTTTATAAATGCAATGATTGTGGCAGAACATTTACCCCGGGAGCGGTAAAAGGAAAACATTATCCAATGGTTGTCATTATTGACGCCATGAGCTTATATTATTTGGGATATAGTTTGGAATATTCCGCCAAGACCGCTAGTGAGATATATAGGAAAAATAAGCAAATTGAATGTCCCGCTCCCGAAGTTGAACTTGCCTCTGGCGGCGAGGGACAGAAGGGGCAAAAGGGACAGAAGGACTTGCTTCAAAAAGATAACGGCAACATCGGCAGCGGGACGTTTGCGCTGCAGCCTTCCTCGCTTTTAAATTGGATAAAACAATACAAAAGTATATGCCCTTTTTTTCGCATGCGGCCCTATGCCATAAAAATGTTTAAGCCCGCTGACATGATATCAAGCGCTACCCTGGCGCACCGCCAGCTTTACCGCTTCCGGCATCATCGGGCAAAAACCCAGCTTATTTTAAAAGATGATATAAAGCATGGTCGGTTTTGGCCGTTAAAAGAATTTTTGGATTTAGTGCCGGCTGAATGCCCGCACCAATATTTTCAAAAAGGCCTGCGTGCTTCAGAAGCTCCTATGGTATTTAGTAAAACAGAAATGATAGTGCGAGGCAAACATAACTACGCAAATAAATTAGCAAAATTCGCGATTGAATCAGCCAGCCAGGCAAAAGATAGACATGATATTTTACAAAGATTTATGTTGGCAAATGACACAGTAACTGTCGCCACCGAAGTTCCGGTTTATATCAGGCGCGAAGATTTAGCGCACATGCAGACTCAGCTAGGTTTTGAGATGTATAAGAAACAAACAAAAAAGCAAAAAATGAAAAAGCAAGAATTTAAGCCTTTCACGGTTGAAGAATTGCCGCGCTTAATAACCGGACACATTGATTTTATTCAGATTAGAAACGGGTTTATTCATATACTTGATTATAAGCCGAAGGCGGCTAAAGAAAAACCGATAGAACAACTGACAATTTACGCGCTGGCGATGTCGCGCCTCACCGGGTTAAGGGTCTTTCATTTTAAATGCGCCTGGTTTGATGAAGAAGATTATTTTGAATTTTTTCCTTTACATGTTGTGCGCAAGCCGAAAAAAAGGAGAAAAAGAAGAAAAATAACAACAATAGAAGGAATTTATCATCTTAATGACAGCCAAGAACGAATTGATAAAATAAGGGCAAACTAATCAATTTTTAATTGATAATAGTATGGATTATACAAACTACAACAAGCGGACGTACAATCCTAAAAAAGCGGTTAAAAATTTTACCGATTTAGAAGTATACCAAAAATCGCTTGAAGCTGGGGTATTTATAGCTAATGCAATTTTTAAAGTTTTTCAAGAAAAGCAAAAAAAAGCTATAAAAGAATCTTCCGCAAATAAAAACGCGAAAAAGAATATAGAAACAAAAGACCTTGTTAATGAAATATCAGATGTTAAAGAATATGTTATCAAAAACATGATAGCCTGCGCGCTTTCAATTCCGCATCTAATCGCTGAGTCGCATTCCAATCGCTTTGGTTCAAGTGAAAAATGTTTATTAATGCTTGATCAAGTAATGCTGAACTGCAATAAAATGGTGGTGTATTTAGAGCAAACGCGGGATATCTGCGAAACAGAATTGGAAGTTGAGCAATTTGAAGAGCAAACAAAAAAATATTTTTACATTAGGCGCAAAGTTTTAAATTTACAAAGAGTTTGGAGAAAATATATTAAAATTAATAAAGACGAAGGCAAGTAACTCATCATCTATGCGAAAAACTATCATTTAATTTCAGAAAACGAATGGCTGACCATTGCCGAGAATATAATCAGAGTAGGGGAAAATGATATTGATGAAAATACGGAAGGCCTGCAGTTAGCCACCTCAACCGTTATTGCCGGAGAGAAAATTTCATTTATTTTAACAAATGATAATATAATTTACGGTTTGGTTGATGATATTGCCGAATGGACAAACCAGACTATAACCGGCAACGGCAATATTACGCCGGCGGTTGCTGACTGGATTGAATATTACGAAGTTGACGACTACAAAGGTTATAATATCGCCCCGGCTTATTATCTTGATTCAGCTAACGGCATCGGGAAGATTAAGACCGGACAAGCCGGTGGCGGCTTAAGGGGCTTTGTCCGCGGGCAAGGAGGAATTTATAGCTTGGATTTAAGCAACCCGCCGACAACCGCCGCGTCAACGATTGGTTTCAGGTGCGCGAAGTAGAATCGCTGACTGTCTGAATCGCTGAAGGCGCTGAAAGGCGCAGAGGACGCTGAAAATGTTTGAATCGTCCAAAAGCGCTAAATATTTTTTCATAGAATCCCAAAGAGAGTAGAACGTCCGTGAATAATCATCAGTCTGCGCGTTTACAACGGGATTGCTTCGTCTCTATCATTCCTCGCAATGGCAGAGGAAAAACGGGATTGCTTCGTCTCCCGCTCAAGCGGGATTGCAATGGCAGGAGGGAGTAGCAGTTATTTTAGTAATTTTTTTATTAATCTATGATTTTAATTTTTATATTCATATTCGGAATGGCCATCGGTTCGTTTTTGAATTGCTTAATTTGGCGGCTCCATAAAAAGGAAGGTTTGCTTAACCGTTCCTATTGCCCGCGTTGCCGGCATAAAATAAGCTGGTATGACAATATTCCGATATTGAGTTTTATAATTCTTTTGGGCCGTTGCCGGCATTGTGGGAAAAAGATATCCTGGCAGTACCCAATGGTGGAAATTATCACTGGCTTGTTGTTTTTAGTTGCGTTTATTTTAGAGGCAAATAAATTTAGCATTACATCGTCCTTAAATTTTCAATTTTCAATTTTCAATTTTCAATCAATTTATAATTTACAATTTTTAATATCTAAACTTCTTACTTTTAACTTCTTACTTTTAACTTTAAAAAGTTGGTTTATCATCAGCGTGATGATTGTTATTTTTATTTATGACTTGCGTTGGTATCTGATTTTAGATATTATAACCTTGCCGGCCGGCGCGGTTGTTTTTGTTCTGAATTTATTTTTGGGTTTCAACTGGCTAAATTTATTGGTTTGCGGTATAATAGGAGGCAGCTTCTTTTTAGTCCAGTTCTTAATTTCCAAAGGAAAATGGATCGGCGGCGGGGACATCAGGCTGGGGATGTTAATGGGTTTGTGTTTTGGAAATATCAGCTGGTTGATTTTATCAATTATGCTGGCTTATTTTATTGGTTCAATTGTCGGACTCGGCTTAATAGTGTCGGGAAAGAAAAAATGGGGCTCCGAAGTGCCGTTGGGAGTTTTTTTGGCCGCCACCGCAATCATAACTTTATTTTTCGGCCAGGAAATTATTAATTGGTATTTTCAGATAATCCGAATAGTCTGAATCGCTGAAGACGCTGAAAGACGCAGAGAACTAAAAAATTTATAATTTTTAATTTATAATTTTTTCTTTGTCATTCCGGAAGGCGAAGCCTATCCGGAATCCAGGAGGAAGCGGCACTAATATTAAAAAAAGAAAAAATGAAAAAAGAACATAGATATTATATTTACATATTAGCCAATAAAAAAAATGGGACATTATATATAGGAGTAACCAATAATTTATTTAACAGAATATTCCAACATAAATTAAAACAAAATAAAAATAGTTTTACAGCTAAATATAATATAAACAAATTGGTTTATTACGAAATTTATCAGTATATAGAAGATGCAATTAAAAGAGAGAAACAATTAAAGAAATGGAAAAGACAATGGAAAATAGGATTAATTGAGAAAGAAAATTTTACTTGGCGCGATTTGTTTTTAGATTAGAATTCCTACTGTTTACCCCTGGATTCCGGCTCTTCGGCCGGAATGACAAAAGGAAAAGACCAGGGTATGACAAGAGAGAAGAAAGTACCAGTTTGAAAAATTGAAAATTGTTTAGAAATTGAAAATTGAGAATTGAAAATTAATTTAAGGTCTATAATTATGCAGTATGACTTAGAAGAGAGAACGAAATTATTTAGCAAAAGGACAATTTGTTTATTAACAAAAATAAAAAGAAATATAATTAATGAAAGCATGATAAGACAATTAATCAGACCAGCCACTAGTGTTGGCGCTAACTGCCGAGAGGCTAATGGTGCGGTCTCAAAAAAAGATTTTAAAAATAAAATATATATTTGCAGAAAAGAAATTCAAGAAACTGAGTATTGGCTGGAGCTAATAGCTGAAACTAATAAGGAAGAAATAAAAGAATTGAGATTATTATGGAAAGAAGCTCATGAATTAACGCTTATTTTTAATAAGATAAGCACTAGTTTAAAAAATTAAAAATTAAGTCATTGTTTGGAAATTGAAAATTAGAAATTGGAAATTAAGGAAGATAAAATAAATGGCAGTATTGCGAAATAGAAAAAGGTGAAGTAATAGATAATAGTTTAACAGCAATTCATTTGGCAATATAGATATTTTTTAGTATAATAAATAAAGGATAGTCATTATAATTAATTACAATAATTTACTATTAATTACCATTAATTACATTTTTTAAGAAAGTAACTTGTGGTAAATTATTGTAATTTGGATATTAATTTATGCGTAGTAATATTATTACCGGCTTGGATATCGGTTCAACCGCCATCAGGCTGGTGGCCGGCCAGATTACCGGCGAAGGCGGCAAAAAAAGTTTGCGGATTATCGGCGCGACTTCGGTTTTAGCCGCCGGGATAAATAAAGGAATAATATCAAGCATTGAAGACGCCACTTCTTCTATTTCCGCCTGCCGGGAAAAGGCCGAGCGTTTAATTGGCGCGCCGATAAGCAAAATTTGGGTGAGTATTAATGACCCGAATATAAAATGCCAGCGCAGCCAAGGCATAGTGGCGGTCGGTAAAAGCGACGGAGAGATAAGCAGCGATGATGTTGACCGGGCGATTGAGGCGGCTCGGGCGTTGTCGGTTCCGCCCAATTATGAAATACTCCATGTTATTCCGATCAAGTTTGCCGTGGACAGCCAGGAAGATATAAAAGACCCGATTGGAATGAGCGGTATCCGACTTGAAGTTGAAACTTTAATTATTCAGGGGCTTTCCAGTCAGATAAAAAATTTAACCAAAGCGATTTATCGGACCGGATTGGATATTGAAGATTTGGTGTTGTCTCCTTTGGCCGGGGCCGAAGCGGTTTTAAGCCAAAAACAGAAAGAACTGGGCGCGGCCCTGGTTAATATCGGCTCTTCAACCACCAGCCTGGCGGTTTATGAAGAGGGAGAGCTTTTGCATACGGCCGTAATTCCGATCGGCTCGGAGTATATTACTTCCGATATTGCCATTGGCTTAAGATGCCCGATTAATTTAGCCGAGCGGATAAAACTTGAATATGGAGATTCCCGGCCGGGGCAGTTTTCCAAAAAAGACGAAGTTGATGTTTCGGAAATAGCCCGTGAAGAAGAAATTGATGATGAAATCAATAGTGTTTCAAGAAAACATGTGGCCGAGATTATTGAAGCGCGGGTGGAAGAAATTTTTGAAAAAGTTGACGATGAACTAAAAAAAGTTGAACGTTCGGGTATGTTGCCGGCCGGTATTTTTTTAGTTGGCGGCGGAGTGCGGTTGGCCGGCCTGATTGATACCGCCAAGTCAAAATTGAGGCTGCCGGTCGCAATCGGCGTTGTAAAAAATATTGATAGCGTGATTGACAAAATAAAACAGCCGGAATATTTAACTTCGTTGGGATTGGTTATTTGGGGTTATAATTTATATTTATCAAATGCAAAAACACTGGGCTGGCCCGGCGGCGAAGTGGTTGATAAGACGGTTGAAAAAATGAAAAAATGGTTTTCTTCATTAATGCCATAGTAAAATACTCAATACCTAATATTCAACATCCATTAAATATTCAACAAGTTAACAACCAATATGAATAGTTTTGATTTAGAAGAAAGGACGGCCGTATTTGCTGAGAATATTATTAATTTATGTAAAAGAATAAAGATTACCCCAATGAATATGAGAGTAATATCTCAATTAATTGGATCAGGCGGATCTATAGGAGCTAATTATTGTGAAGCAAGCGAGGCGGAAAGTAAAAAAGATTTTATTCATAAAATGAGCATTGCCAAGAAGGAGATAAAAGAAACAAAACATTGGCTTAGATTATTAGCTAAAATAAATCCGGAAGAAATACACAATATTAGATTGTTTTGGAAAGAAGCACAAGAATTATTATTAATATTTTCAAAATCAATAAAGACAAGCAGTAAAAAAGATAATTGAATATTCAAAATACATTCAATTTTGCAACAAACTAATATTAATTGAATATTGAAATATTTGAGAATTGAATGAATATTGATTGTTGAATATTGAATGTTTGGTGGGCTGTACAAATTATTTATACACTAAAAAACAAGGGGTATTGCAATTTTTTTTATTATAATATAGAATAAAATTAGTGTTATTTCCCCGCGGGAAAGTCCGCTTCTGCGGCGGGCGCATCCGAATTTAGTATTATCCCGCCAAGGTGGAAATATTTGAATTAAACTTTTAACTTTTAATTTTATACTTTAAACTAAAAACATATGCCAGAAGTAAAGCCGGCGGCTGAAACATTTGCAAAAATTAAGGTTATTGGCGTGGGCGGCTCCGGAGGAAGCGCTATAAATCGCATGGTGGATACCGATGTTAAAGGAGTTGAATTTATTGCCATTAATACTGATGTTCAGGCGCTTCATTATAATAAGGCGGCCAAAAAACTTCATATTGGAAAAACAGTAACGCGCGGATTGGGCGCCGGCATGAATCCTGAATTGGGAAAGCAGGCGGCCGAGGAATCGCAGAATGAAATAAGAGAGGTTTTAAAAGATGCCGATATGGTATTTATAACCTGCGGCATGGGCGGAGGCACGGGCACGGGCGCTTCTCCGATAGTGGCGGAAATCGCCAGGGATCTCGGCGCCTTGACAGTAGCGGTTGTTACCAAGCCTTTTTCTTTTGAAGGCGGACAGAGAAAAAATATAGCCGAGCGGGGGTTTACTGATTTGGCCGATAAGGTGGATACTATAATTACTATTTCAAATGATAAATTATTGCAGGTAATTGATAAAAAGACATCTCTTTTAGAGGCGTTCATATTGGCGGATGATATTTTAAGACAGGGCGTGCAGGGAATTTCCGAAATAATTACCGTCCCCGGAATTATTAACGCCGATTTTGCGGATGTTAAGGCGGTTATGGCCAATGCCGGTTCGGCTTTAATGGGGATCGGACAGGCCAGCGGAGAAAATAAAGCGATTGAAGCCGCTAAGGCGGCCATAAGTTCTCCTTTGCTTGACATGTCCATCGAGGGGGCCAGAGGAGTTGTGTTTACCGTTACCGGCGGTCCTAATTTAAGCATGAATGAGGTTAATGAAGCCGCCAAGGTTATTACGGCTTCGGCCGATGAGGACGCCAAGATTATTTTTGGCGCTGTTATCAACGATAAAATGAAGGACGAAATAAAGATTACGGTTGTAGCCACCGGTTTTGACGGGCGTGGAGGAGAAACTATTAAAACCGCCGGAACCGACAGAGCCTATACCCCTAATATATTTATTAAAGAAGAGGAAAAGAAAGATTTGGCCGCTCAGGCGGAAGAAAAAGACATACAAAGAAAGAAAAGTAAAATTTCTTCATTAAGAGCCGCTCAGGCCGAGCCAGCCAGTAAGAAAACATCAGTTACTGACGCGGAAGATGATAATGAATATGGAATTCCGGCTTTTATTCGGAAGAAGATGATGTAGTTATTAACGCGCATACTATCACCGCCGTGGGCGGGATACCGTCTTTATAAAACAGATTTAGGTTACGGGACAAATTGCGCTCATCCGAATTTAAATAATTAACAAATAGGAAAGCGAGGTTAAAAAGACCTTGCTTTTTGTTTTACCTGGATTGTTGAAAGCGCTGAAAAGTACAGGGGGGTGCCAGAGAATCCCGTTCCCCCTACTGTCATTGCGAGGAGCGAAGCGACGCGGCAATCCCGTTGTAAACGCGCAGATTGATGATTATTCACGGACGTTCTACTCTTCTCGGGATTGCCACGTCCCCCGACGTTACGTCGGGGTCCTCGCAATGACAGTAATTAAAGAAACTCAGTTTCGGGTACCCGAAACTGAGTTTCATGGCAAGATATCCACTTATCCACAGCTTAAAATATAAAAATTTAAATTTTTATAGTAGCCTTTATTTGTGTTCAAATTAAATTATACTAAAATTAGATAAGATTATAAGTATTGACAAAGCCATTGGTTGTGTTATACTATTAAGTAGATGCACAATATATAGTGGTTAATAATAAAAAGGAAGCACAAAATGTAGTTAAATGTTTTTTGGAAGGCAAACCTTAAACACCTGACGATCATTAAAGAAAAAGAAGTGCGCATATTAAACAGGTGTTTTTTTGTTGGTAAAAATAGTTTTATAAAATAATCAATAATCAATAACCAATACTTAACATTCATTTAATATTCATTTATCCCGCAACCCCGCGGGAATGAATTAACATTTAATTGAATA
Source organism: uncultured Gammaproteobacteria bacterium (assembly GCA_964388985.1). Taxonomy (GTDB): domain Bacteria; phylum Patescibacteriota; class Patescibacteriia; order Patescibacteriales; family CAYMCJ01; genus CAYMCJ01. The sequence goes on from CAYMCJ010000020.1 coordinate 10,196, forward strand.
TTGGAATATTGAGAATTGAATGAATGTTGGATGTTGAATATCGCATTATTATTATGAAATGTCCAATTTGCTATTATCAAGACACTAAAGTGATTGATTCTCGCGCCGCCACCGACGGATTATCCATCAGAAGGCGCCGTGAGTGTTTAAAATGCGGTTTTCGGTTTTCCACTTATGAAGAAATAGAAATTTTGGATTTAATGATAGTAAAAAAAGATGGCCGGAAAGAATCTTATAATCGGGAAAAGCTGGTCAAAGGGCTTAAAAAAGCCTTTGAAAAGAGGCCGATAACCGAAGATAGATTTAAAAAATTAATTCATTCAATTGAGCGCGATTTGCAGAAAATTCGCAAGAGCGAAATTACTTCAAGACAGGTTGGCCAGATAATAATGAAGCATTTGAAAAAAACGGACCAGGTTGCCTATATTCGTTTTGCCAGTGTTTATGAATCATTTAAGAATGCCCAGGAATTTAGATTGGAATTAAATAAGTTGTTTAAAGGCCGGCGCAAAAAGAGTGTTGTAAAGAAAAAATAATGAAGTCCATTGCAAATACACAAATTTTATTACAAATATCACAAATTTTAATAAAACATTTAATTTAATTAATATTTGTGATATTTGTCTGCCCGACCGGCTGACGCAGCCAGGCGGGCGGGTAGCTGATTTGTAGATTTGTATTAAATTTATGTCGGAAGCAATAACTAAAATTAGAAAGAGGTCGGGAGAAATAATGGATTTTGATAAGGGAAAAATTGTTAATGCTATCAGGGGCGCGGCTGAAGCGGTCAGTATATTGGATGAAGATTTGGTTAGCGCGCTCAGCAATGAAGTTTGCGATATTTTAAATAAAAAATTTCATTCCCGAAGCATTCCGGCGGTAGAGGAAATTCAGGACATTGTTGAGGAAGTTTTAATTAAAAACAGAAGAATTAAAATTGCCAAGGCTTATATTTTATACCGGGATCAGCGCGCTCGTTTGCGCGATATGAAGCTAATGATAAATTCCAATGATTTGATGGAAGAATATTTAAAGCAGTCAGATTGGAGAGTAAAAGAAAATTCAAATATGAGTTACAGCTTGCAAGGACTTAATAATCATTTGGCCTCGGCTATTTCATCAAATTATTGGCTTAATAAGGTATATGCCGCCCGGATTAGAGACGCTCACCGGGAAGGGGATTTGCATATACATGATCTGCAGCTTTTAGCTCCTTATTGCGCCGGTTGGGATTTAAAAGATTTATTAATGCAGGGCTTTAGGGGGGTGAGCGGCAAAATAGAATCCAAGCCGGCCAAGCATTTTCGCACCGCCCTGGGGCAAATAATTAATTTCTTTTATACTTTGCAGGGCGAAGTGGCCGGAGCCGAAGCTTTTTCAAATTTTGATACCTATTTAGCTCCTTTTATAAGGTACGACAAACTTGATTATGACAATGTTAAACAGAGTTTGCAGGAATTTTTGTTTAATATAAACGTTCCTACCCGGGTAGGATTTCAGACGCCTTTTACAAATATAACAATGGACTTGGTTCCTCCCCGGACAGTGGGAGAAGAGAATGTGATTGTCGGCGGCCAGATTAAAAAGGAAAAATATAAAGATTTTCAGAAAGAAATTGATATATTGAATATTGCTTTTGCCGAATTAATGATGGAAGGCGATGCTAAGGGTCGGGTTTTTACTTTTCCGATCCCAACTTATAATCTTACGGAAAATTTTTTATGGGATTCCGAGGTAGCCAATAAGGTTTTTGAGATGACTGCCAAGTATGGGATTCCTTATTTTTCAAATTTTATCAATTCGGATATGGACCCGGAAGATGCCAGGAGCATGTGTTGCCGTTTGCGGCTGGATAACCGTGAATTAAAAAAGCGGGGCGGCGGTTTGTTCGGCGCCAATCCTTTAACCGGCAGCATCGGGGTGGTAACAATTAATTTACCGCGGCTTGGTTATTTATCAAAAAATCGCGAGGAATTTTTTACCCGTTTGTCCGATTTAATGCAAATAGCCCATGAGAGTCTGGAAACAAAAAGAAAAATTTTGGAGGATTTTACCGACGGCGGATTATATCCTTACGCCCGCCATTATTTGGAAGGAATTAAAAAAAGATTTGGCGGCTATTGGAATAATCATTTTTCAACTATTGGTATTATCGGCATGAACGAAGCTTTGCTTAATGCTTCTTTTATTAGAAACAATATTGCTTCGGTCGAGGGGAAAAAATTCGCTCTGGAAGTTATGGATTATATGCGGGAACGAATAATGGATTATCAGAATAAAACCAACTGTTTATATAATTTAGAAGCCACTCCGGCCGAAGGGACATCAAGGCGCTTATCAAGGATTGATAAGGATAAATATCCCGATTTAATAGTCGCCAACGAAGAGGCGGTTAGGGCGGATAAAGCTTCGCCTTATTATACAAATTCATCTCAGTTGCCGGTTAATTATACCGATGATTTATTTGAAGCTCTGGATTTACAGGACAATATACAAATAAAGTATACGGGCGGAACAGTCTTTCATTCATTCATCGGCGAGTCTATGCCGTCGGTTGAATCGGTAAAAAAAATTATTAAAAAAATTGCCAATAATTATCGTCTGCCATACTTTACCATAACGCCCACCTTTTCAATTTGCCCGAAGCACGGCTATATAGCGGGTGAACACCAGTATTGTCCGAAATGCGACGAGGAAAACGGATATGGCGGCGATAATCAGCCAGGGGCTAAGGTGGTGGCGTCAGACAAAAGTCATATTAATAATGTTGAGCCCGGGGAAAAGGCGGATAATTTGGAAAGAAATATTATAGACGCAATTGCTTGAATATTGTTAAATTGCTGAATTGCTGAATTGTTTTTTGGTTAACAATTTAACAATTTAACAATTTAACTATTTAAATTATGAGCCCAATTAAAACAAAAAGACAAGAGTGTGAAATTTATAGCCGGGTAACAGGTTATTTGCGTCCGGTTAAGCAGTGGAACGACGGTAAGCAGGCGGAATTTTTTAATCGAAAAATGTTTGTAATTAAGTAATAATTTAATTGGGATTAGTTGAATAGTTGAATAGTTAGTTAATTAAACTTAAATAGACAACTAATTAACTAATTAGCCAATTAACTAATCTCAATTATGTTAATAGGCGGTTTGCAAAAATTCAGCTTATTGGATTATCCGGATCATATATCAGCTATTGTATTTGTGAAAGGATGCAATTTTCGCTGCCGTTTTTGTTATAACCCCATGCTTGTCTGGCCTGAAACAGAGGTCGGCAAGTTCAAAAATAATTTTGCGCCGGGAAGCAAAGGCGCGAAAGAAAAGGGTCATTCTTTAATTAAAGAGGGTGATCTTTTTCGTTTTTTTAAAGAGAGGCGGGGCAAATTAGAGGCAATTGTAATTACCGGTGGGGAGCCGACTATATACCGTGATTTACCTGATTTTATGGAAAGAATTAAAAAAATAGGGTATTTAATTAAATTAGATACTAACGGAACTAATCCGGAAATGATAAAGGAATTAATAGAGAATAAATTAATTAATTATATTGCCATGGATATAAAAGCGCCGGCGGAAAAGTATTTAAAAGTTGTTGGAGTTAAGGCGGATTTTAAAAAAATTTTAGAAAGTGTTAAAATAATAATGAAAGGCGGGATTCCTTATGAGTTTAGAACAACCGTGGTGCCGGGACAAATAGACAAAGAAGATATTAAAAAAATGGGAAAATTAATTGATAAATCAGACGTTTGGTATTTACAGAAATTTAAAACCGATACGGAATTAGTAGATAATAATTTAAAGAAAGAGAGGCAATTTACTGACAAGGAAATGAAAGAGATGCGTGCTATTGGAAAGAAATATGCGAAGAGATGCGTAGTAAGGTAATAGCTACGAATACGCAAATCAATTACGAATTATCACCGCCCTGGCCACCGCATTCTGCGGGGTCACGCCAGAGGCGACGACGGGATCCCGCCCACAATAAATTTTATAATAAAGTGGCGGGACGAATTATTTTATGAAAGAAAATATTGTTCGTGATAAAAGTTTTAAATTTGCAATAAGAATTATTAATTTCTATAAATATTTAACAATAAAAAAAGAGTATATTATTTCAAGGTAATTATTAAGAAGCGGAACATCAATCGGCGCAAATATTGAAGAGGCTTTAGGAGGACAAACTGAAAAAGATTTTATTTATAAATTATCTGTTGTTTACAAAGAAGCAAGAGAAACAAAATATTGGACTAAACTTTTAAAAGAAACTAATTATATTAATAAAACCGAATTTCTATCAATATATAAAGATTGTGATGAATTAGGCAAAATAATTGGAAAAATCCAAATTACTATGAAAAATAAAATTTATAAATAATAATTCGTAATTTTTAATTTGTAATTCGTAATTAATAATATGGAAGACGAAATTAAAAAACTTTTGGAAAAAAATTTGGAGCTTAACCAGGAAATTTTTAAAATGGTTAAAAGCATTAAAATTTATGTAATTACGCAGAGAATCTGGTTTGTTTTAAAAATTTTAATTATTGTTGTCCCAATTACTTTAGGCATTATTTATTTACCGCCGCTTTTAAAAGATGTGGTTGGCAAATATCAGCAGTTATTAGGTTTGGGCAGCGGGGGTTTAAATTTTGAAAATTTATTGAAAGGAAGCGACTCGGATGTTAAAAAAATTAATACAGACAGCCTTCCTTAGAATTTTAAAAATTATATTAAATAGTTTTTAGGTGTTAGTTAAGATGTCAAAAGTAAGAAATAAATTAACTGATTTTCAAAAGTTGGTTTTAGAAAAAATAAAAGATATTCCCAAAGGCAGAGTGGCGGCTTACGTCGGGATAGCGCGCAGTCTCGGGAGTCCGGGCTGCCCGGGCCGTGGGTAATGCTTTGGGAAAAAATCCTTGGGCGCCCAAGGTGCCTTGCCATAGAGTAGTAAAAAATAACGGTCGGGTCGGTGGTTATGCCAATGGAATTGATAAAAAAATAAAGCGGTTGCGCAGCGAGAGAATTGAAATAAAAAAAGGCAGGGTGATAAATTTCAGCAAAATAATTTATAGATTTTAATGTTATCCCGCCCCTCGCGAGGGGCGGGACGGGACACGCGAATAACGCCCCGCGGTGTAGTAATTCATATTTTACTTAAAATAAACAAGCGAATATATCGGGTTGTTTTTTATTTGAAAAAATAAATAAAGAGCGTATAATATAATAATATTAGGACTTACGCGTTTGAATAAAATCAGAGATTTGTTTTTATCTAAACAGTTGCCCAAAAATTACAATAATCTTCCACAAATTAACAAATCAGCTACCCGCCCGCTTGGCTGCGTCAGCCGGTCGGGCAGGCAAATATCACAAATATTAGCCAAAAAGTTTTGATTAGTATTTGTAGATTTGCTGGGGAAAATTTAAAAATATTAGGTAGAATTTTTAAAAAGAAGAAATGAAGAAATAATAATTTATTTAAATGCGTATATCTTAAATATATGATTAAACAATGGTAGAATTATTATATTTATTTACCGCAATTTATTATAAGTTACTTTTAAAATTTAATTAATTTAAATTTATTATAAATAATGATAATTTATTGTGATTATCATTTGTTAGAATAAAAATATATGGACACTAATTTTAAAAAATCATTTATTACAATTTTAATTACAGCGATTATTGTCAGTTCGGTTTTTGGCGGAGTAATGGGTTTTTGGGCCGGTAATTTGGCCGGCGGAGATTTTATTTTAAGCCAATGGGTTAAGCAATTGCTTCAGGGGCAGAGTTTTAGGTTTGGCGAGGATAAAATGGGCGATTTAGAAGGAAAAAAAGTGATAAAAATTGACGAGGAGTCGGCCGTGGTCGCGGCCGTAGAGAAAGTATCGCCGGCCGTGGTAAGTATTATTGTTACCAAAGATTTGCCGGTAGTTGAACGTTATTATAGCGATTCTTTTGGTGATTCTGATTTTTTTAGGCAATTTTTCGGGGACAGTTTTGGCGATTTTTTCGGTGGCGGGGCGCCGCAATACCGGCAAAATGGCACGGCCAAACGCGAAGTGGGCGGCGGCACCGGCTTTATATTGTCGCCTGACGGTTATATTATAACCAATAAACACGTGGTGATTGATGAGGAGGCGGAATATACCGTGTTGATGAATGACGAAACAAAACATGAAGCCAAAATTTTAGCGCGCGACCAATTGAATGATATCGCGATATTAAAAATTGAAGGCAAAGATTTGCCTTGTGTGGAATTAGGCGATAGTTTGGGGCTTAAAGTGGGACAAAGCGTAATAGCTATTGGCAATGCTTTGGGCGAATTCAGAAATACGGTTTCAACCGGAGTAATATCAGGTCTTTCCCGTTCGGTTACGGCCGGAGGCGTTGGCATCGGCACGGAGCAGTTAATCGGGGTAATTCAGACCGACGCTTCCGTCAATCCGGGAAATTCAGGCGGACCGTTGTTAAATATTGCCGGCCAGGCCATTGGCATAAATACCGCCGTTGCCCAGGGGGCGGAAAATATAGGCTTTGCCATTCCGATAAATGAAGTAAAAAATGCTTTTCAAAGCGTTAAAGAGAATGGTCGGATTATTAGGCCTTGGCTGGGTATCAGGTATGCGCTGATTAATAAGGAAATTGCGGAGGCCAACAAGCTTAGCGTTGATTATGGCGCTTTAATTATTCGGGGGGAAGAACAGACCGATTTAGCTGTGATTCCCGGCTCGCCGGCCGACAAAGCCGGTCTGGAGGAAAATGATATTATTTTGGAAATTGGCGGCCAAAAAATAAACGAAGATAATCCCTTAATTAAGGCAATCAGCCGATTTAAAGTGGGAGATGAAATAGAATTAAAAATTTTACACAAAGGCGGGGAGAAAAGAGTAAAGGTGGTATTGGAGGAGATGAAGTAATTTAAGTAAACACATAGCATGCAACATGCAACAAAAAGAAAAAAGACAAAATTTTCATGAATTATTAAAATTAAAAATGGACAAATATGCCCATGAAGTATATAGAGTTACTAAAAATTTTCCCAGAGAGAAATTGTATGGAATAATATCTCAGTTAAGACGGGCAGCCATTTCGGTGATTTTGAATAATATAGAAGGTTATGCGAGAAGAAAGGGAGTTGGCTGTAAGGTATATAAGAATTTTATGGAAATATCTTTTGGTTCGTTAAAGGAAAGTAAATATTTATTGCATTTTTTCATGGTTGAAAGTTATTTATTAAAAGAGGATTATAAAAAATTAATTAAATTAGCTGATGAAATTGGCGCCATGCTTTATAAAACAATTAATTATTAGCTTTGTTGCAGGTTGCCTGTTTCAAGTTGTATGCTTGAATCCATTATTTTAGGAACAATTCAGGGTATAGCCGAATGGCTGCCGGTTTCTAGCGAAGGCTTGATTTTTTTCGTAAAAACCAATTTTTTTAATAATAATGAAAGTATCAGTCAGATAACCCATTTGGCCCTTTGGCTTCATTTAGGCACTTTTTTCGCCGCTTTAATTTTTTTCAGAAAAGATGTAGTTCGTCTGACAAAATTTTTATTTCAATTTAAAAAAGCGGAGGAAGGAGAGCAAAAGATGTTGATTTTTTTGATTGTGGCTACGGCCATAAGCGGTTTGCTCGGGCTGTTCATTTTATTTTTAATTAATAAATATGGAAACAATTTAAATATTACGGCTAATTTTATAAATTTAGCCGTGGGTTTGTTGCTTTTAATAACGGCCGGATTGCAATTTAGGGCTAAGAACGATGGTTTGCGCGGCGCCAAGGAATTAAGAAACAGCGACAGTATTATTTTGGGAATAACCCAGGGTTTGGCCAGTCTGCCCGGATTGTCCCGTTCCGGCTTAACGATTTCCGCTATGCTTATTAGAAAAATTGATAACACCCTGACCTTAAAATTGAGTTTTTTAATGAGTTTGCCGATTGTTTTGGGCGGAAATATTGTTTTAAATTTGGATAAATTTGCTTTAAATTTGGAAAGTGTGGTTGGGGTTTTAGCTTCATTTATTTTTGGCTATATAACAATTGGCGCTTTATTAAAAATAGCCAAGAAAATTAATTTTGGCTGGTTTGTTTTGGGGTTTGGCGTATTAATGATAGCAACTGTGTTTTTGTAATTATCCGGATTTTTAATTATTTTGCGAGTTCCAATTTTTTTTAAGGGAGATTGGAATTTTTTATTTATGTGATTTGCCAAGCCGATGGTAATATACTATATTAGAATTAGTTGAAGTTTTTACGAATTACGGACATTTTATAAATATACTAATTGTTTAATTGTAAATTGTAGTAATTTATATTTGTATTTATTTGTCCCGCCACTTTATTATATTTACTATGGGCGGGATCCCGCCGTCGCCTCTGGCGTGACCCCGCAGAATGCGGTGGCCGAGGCGGTGATAATTTGTAGTTATTATGAATTTTGTCCATCTTCACAACCATACCCACTATTCTCTTCTGGACGGACTTACCAAAATTGATGAGTTTATCGCCGCCGCTAAAGATGACGGGCAGGAAGCCTTGGCTATTACTGACCACGGGGTTATGTATGGCGCGGTTGAATTTTTCCAAAAATGCAAACAAGCTGAGATTAAGCCGATTATTGGTCTTGAAGCTTATTTGGCGCCCGGTTCAAGATTTGATAAAATTGCTAAATCCGACGAAAAAAATTATCATCTTTTATTGTTGGCTAAAAATAATGAGGGTTATAAAAATTTAATTAAATTAACCACCATTGCCCATTTGGAAGGATTTTATTATAAGCCGAGAATAGATTGGGAGGTATTGCAAAAATACCACCGCGGCCTGATTGCTTCTACCGCCTGTTTGACCGGCGAGATTCCGAGATTAATTTTGGCGGGAAAATTGGACAAAGCCAGCCAAAGAATTTTAAAATATAATGAACTTTTCGGCCAAGGGAATTTTTATTTGGAATTAATGGACCATCCGGAACTGGAGGATTACAAAAAAGTTAATGACCAGCTGATAAAATTTTCGCGCGAATTAAATATTCCGTTGATAGCCACCAATGATATTCATTATTTAAAAAAAGAAGATGATGAGGCGCAGGATATTCTTCTTTGTCTTCAGAGCAAAAAAAAGAAGGGAGATTCCGACAGAATGAAAATGATGGGCAAAGGAGACTATTCAATGCGCAGCCGGCAGGAGATGGCAAAAGCATTTGCTCATGTTCCGGAAGCTATAGAAAATACGGTTAAAATTGCTGAAAAATGCGATCTTAAATTAGAACTGGGAAATATCCAGCTGCCCTTTTTTGCTGTTCCCGAGGGTTATGATGGCAATACTTATTTGAAAAAATTGTGTTGCGAGGGTCTGGTTAAGCGCTATGGAGTTGATTATAAAAGTGTAGCTGTGAAGATAAAAGAGAGAATGGATTATGAATTGTCGGTTATCGCCAAGATGGGCTGGCCCTCTTATTTTTTAATTGTGGCTGATTTTGTTGGCTGGGCAAAAAATAATAAGATTATAGTCGGCCCGGGACGCGGCAGCGCGGCCGGTTCGTTGGTTTGTTATTTAACCGGGATTACCAATATAGACCCTTTAAAATATAATTTAATATTTGAAAGATTTTTAAACCCGGAACGGATTTCTATGCCTGATATTGATTTGGATTTTGCCGATACCAGACGCGAGGAAGTTATACGTTATGTTGAAAAAAAATACGGGAAAAATCACGTTGCCCAGATTATTACTTTCGGAACAATGGCCGCTCGGGCCGCGGTCCGCGATGTCGGCCGCGTGCTTGATTATCCGTACGATTATTGCGATAAATTGGCAAAAATGATTCCGATGTTTTCCAAAATTGACCAGGCCTTGAAAAATGTCGGCGAGTTAAAAGAAATTTATAAAGAAGAAGCGGCTCAAAAAATTATTAATTATGCCAAAAAACTTGAGGGGGTGGCCAGGCATGCCTCTACTCACGCCTGTGGTGTGCTTATTACAAAAAAACCTTTGACCGAGTATGTTCCTCTGCAATATGCCTCTTCGTCGGACAGAAGCATTGTTTCGCAGTATTCCCTTCACCCAATTGAAGATTTAGGACTTTTAAAAATGGATTTTTTAGGGTTAAAAAACTTAACTATTTTAGAAGACACTTTAGCAAGAATATATGTTCTGCATAATATCTTAATCCACTACAAGTTGGTTGGGAAAATCA
>CAYMCJ010000021.1:0-20207 GCA_964388985.1 uncultured Gammaproteobacteria bacterium
ATTTTAACGAAATTCCTTACGGCTCAACCGCTTACGGAATTGAAGCGGCCAGCCAGCGCTACTTCGGTAAAAGCGTTAAAGATATAAACATCGCCGAAGCGGCCGTCTTAGCGGCTCTGCCGCAAGCGCCAAGCCTCTATTCTCCTTATGGCTCCAACAAAGACCTTCTAATTCAAAGACAACATTATATTATAGATTTAATGTATGAACAGGGTTATATTCCCGAACATAAAGCCGAGGCGGCCAAACTATACAAACTTGAATTTAAAAAACAATCAACTAACATTATCGCCCCTCATTTTGTCATGTATGTCAAGGAAATTCTGTCCGAAAAATACGGAGAAAAAATGATAGAGCAGGAAGGGCTAAAAATATATACCACCCTTGATTTATACAAACAGGAAATCGCGGAGGAAGCTATTAAAGCAGGGGCTGAAAAAAATGGAAATTATAACGCCACCAATGCGGCTCTAATTTCACTTGACCCGAAAACCGGACAAATTTTGGCAATGGTTGGCTCTCGCGACTATTTTAACGATGATATTGACGGACAAGTAAATATCGTAACCAGCCAACGCCAACCCGGCTCCTCTATGAAGCCGCTGATATATGCCAGCGCCTTTAAAAAGGGTTATACTCCCAATACTATTCTTTACGACGTCGTAACTAACTTTTCCAATGACCCGGCCGAACCGTATGAACCGCACAACTATGACGACCAGGAGCACGGACCGATAACCATCCGGAAAGCTCTGGCCGGCTCACTTAATATACCGGCCGTAAAGGCTATCTATCTGGCCGGTATAGAAAACGTTCTTGATTTGGCCGAAGACTTCGGCTACACCACCCTAACTGACAGAAACCGCTTTGGCTTATCGCTTGTCTTGGGCGGAGGCGAAGTAAAACTGCTTGAACATGCCAATGCTTATAGTGTTTTCGCCAGAGACGGCGATATTCACCCCGTCACGGCTATTTTAAAAATTGAGGATAAAAACGGAAAAATAATAGAAGAATTTGATAATGAAAAAAAAGGCAAAAAGGTTCTTGATTCAAACATCGCCCGTATGATAAATAATATTTTGTCGGATAATAACGCCAGAGCCTATACCTTCGGAGAACAAAACTGGCTAACCCTCGGAAGCCGTCCAACGGGTGCTAAAACCGGCACTACTAATGATTATCGAGACGCCTGGACCATTGGCTATACCCCGTCTATCGTTACCGGCGTCTGGGTCGGAAACAACGACAATGCTCCAATGAAGCGCGGCGCGGCCGGAGGCGTTGTGGCGGCCCCGATTTGGCATGATTTTATGAAAAAAGTGCTGGGGGATACCCCGATAGAATATTTTAAAGAGCCGGAAATTCCCGAAACCGGCAAGGCTATTCTTGACGGCAAAATTGACGCCGGAGAAACAATAAAAATAGACACGGCCTCCGGCCTGTTGGCGACGGAAAACACACCCGCCAATTATACTAAAGAAATAATATATAAACAAGACCACTGCATACTTTATTACATTGACAAAGACGACCCGCTGGGGAAAGCTCCTAAAGACCCGTCAAAAGACCCGCAATTTGAATTATGGGAAGACAGAGTAATAAAATGGGCCGAAAAGCAAGGAGCAACCACTTCAACGGAAATAATTATCCCGACCGAGTATGACAGTCTTCACGCTTTGGAAAACCGACCAATTTTCAAAATTTTATTTCCACTCAACAACCAAACCATAACCGAATCATTTATTACCGCCAGCCTGGAAGCCTCCGCGCCCAGAGGAATTAACCGGGCCGAATATTATATTAATAATAACTTAATAACTATTAATAGTTCCTACCCCTTTAATTTGGAAAAACAAATTAATTTTTTAAATAACGGCTTCCATAATCTGAAGGTCAGAGTTTGCGATGACATTGATAATTGCTCGGAACAATCGGTTGAATTTAATCTAATTTCAGATAAAGAACCCAATAATAGTGAAATTGATATCAGCTGGCTTGAACCAAACAACGGACTAGCCGTAAACGGTATTGATTTTCCTTTAAATATTAAGCTGCAAGCTTCCAATTATATGCAAATAGCCAAGGTCAATATTTATTTAGTAACGGAAGATAAGGAAAGTTTAATGGCCACTTTACAACCGATTGAAGATGAAATGGTTGTGGGCGAATGGGAAAAATCACCACCGCCGGGCACCTATGGACTAATTGCCGAAGCAAACGGCTGGGGAGGACAAATCAAAAAAAGTCAAAAAATTACTATTACTATTACAAATGAATAAACTAGTCTTTATTTAAATAAAAGACCATCCCGAAATTTTGGGATGGTTTTAAAATTATTTGGGTTGTTTTTTTGTTTGGTTTATACTTCTATTACCTCTACCTCTTCTGGCGCGAGGACAAACCAGGGTTTATCTCTGTGTATAAAAAAATCATCAAGAAATTTAAACAGCCCTTCTGTACCCAGCGCCTCACGAGCCGCACCCATAATGTTTATTATTGAAATACTAAAATATGGCTTATCTCCGGCTAATGACTTACTCAAATTTGTTTGATTAAACGGATTTTCGTCCATGCCCTTGTTCCATTCATCTCTCCAGGCCTGGACTACTAACCCTTTTAGACTGTCAATCAGTTCTTTTTTTTCAGCAAAAACCTCTCGTAACAATGGTATATCCGGAACCTTTTTTATTCTAATAATCATTAATTTTTTTCCTCCTCGCCCTATCACGATTTAAAGAATAATTACTGGCCGCAAATAAAATTTATTAAAAAACGAACTGCTTTTTGTAAATCTTGATACTTACTGTTTAATTGGCATTATTATGTATAAATAATCCTTATCTTTTTCCGGGCGTAAAATACAAGGGGTGTTATTATCAATTATTTCAATCCTAACATTTTCTCCTTCTATATTATTAAGTCCATCCAATAAATAATTGTAATTTACTATAATTCCATTGTCTTCCCCGTTAATTTTCGCTTCCAGAATCGTATAGCTTTCTCCGGTCTGACCCGAGGCGGAAGATATAACCACCTGATTTTTATTGGCGGGAAAGTCAAGATTTATATCATTAATTCCCGACTTGGAGAAAAGAGACGATGCTTTTACCGCTCTAATAAATTCTAACTTGTTAATTATCGCGGTTGTTTTGCTGGTTCCCGGAATTATTTGTTTATAATCGGGATATTGCCCTTCTATCAAGCGCGAAATCATTTCGGTCGATTTTATTGTAAATAATATTTGATTATCTGATACATAAAATTTTATTTCTTCATTGTTGCTGCCGACATCACCTCCGTCGCTTACCCCTGACAGTATTCTGATTAATTCTTGCAATGTTTTGGCCGGAACTATTATTTTTAAATCCTCGCCATTTTCTGATGATTTTATATTAATTTCCTTTTCCGCCAAACGATAACTATCTGTTGACGCTAAAATTAACTTACTATTACTAAAAGCAAAATATACTCCCGACAATTCCATTCTTGATTCGTTGGTAGAAACCGCAAATACTACCTGCGATAAAGCTTTTTTAAATTCATTTATTTTCAAACTATAATATTTGTTTTTATTAATTGTTGGTATTAATGGAAACTCCTCTGTTGGTTGCCCTTTTATTTTTGTATTATAATTACCACAGACAATTATAATATTCGCTTCTTTTTGGCTAATATTAACCTTTTGATTCGGCAACAAACCAACATAGTCGGTAATTAACTTTGAATCTACGGTGTACTCCCCCTCTTTTTCTATTTTTCCCCTAATGTTATGAGTTATGCCCATCTCCAAATTTGTTGATATTAGTTTGACTCCATCCTTTTTGGCCCTTATCATTACATTATTTAAAATTGGCAAGTTTATGTTTTTGCCGGCAACGTGCCCGACAAAAAACAATCCTTGTTTTAAATTTTCTTGTAAGCTTGAAAAATTCATATAAACACCTTATTTAATTTAATATTAATTATTTCTTTTATTTAATAACTTATAATTATAAATAGTAATAGTAGTAATAAGGGGGTTAATAACTTGCGGTTGGTCTTTGGGGGCTGGTTTTTTTTCTTATCTTGGGTGTTTTGTTTGTTTTTTTATCTGTTAATAAATTTAGGAATTTTATGTGTAAAAAAATTGTAAACATGTGAATAAAAACAAAAACGTTAAGTTGTTAAGGTTTTGTTAAATTTTAATAACTCGCTATTAACAGGATTTATAAACAACTGTCTATAAGTAATTGTTTGATGGATTCTACCTCTTGTTTTGCTTTTTCATTTTCATTTTCATTTAGTTCTTTGTTTATTTTATTGTAGGCGTGAATTGCGGTGGTGTGGTCGCGTCCGCCCAATTCATTCCCAATGGTCGGGTAAGAAGTGTTTATTTCCTCTCGCATTAAAAACATGGTGATTTGTCTTGGCCAAACAAGTTCTTTTTTTCGTCTTTTGCCGGTTAAGTCTTTAATGCTTATATCATAAAATTTTGAGACAGCGTCAATTATGTTTTTGGGCGTGATTGATTTTGATTTAGTATTAATTAACAGGTCATTTAATATATTTTTGGTTGTTTCTGTGGTCGGGGTGGAATTATTAAATTCGTGATAAGCAATAATTCTATTAAGAGCTCCCTCTAATTCCCTGACGTTGCTTTGTATATTGTTGGCAATATAATCCAAAACTTCTTTGTTGAATGAATAGTTTTTTTCTTTTGATTTTTTTTCTAAAATAGCCAGCCTAGTTTCAGTATCTGGCCGGGCGATGTCAGCGATCATGCCCCATTCAAAGCGCGAAAGAAGTCTTTTTTCCAAAGCCGGAATAGATTTTGGCGGCCGGTCAGAAGTTATTACTATTTGTTTGTTGGCTTGGTGTAGTTCATTAAAGGTGTGAAAAAATTCTTCTTGAGTGCCATCTTTACCGCCCAAAAATTGAATATCGTCAATTAAGAGCAGGTTGACATTGCGGTATCTGTCCTTTAGTTCTTTCGCCCGTCCGTTTCTTACCGCTTGAACATAATCATTAACAAACTTTTCACTGGAGGCGTAGAGAACCTTATCGGAATTTTTTGAAATTTCATGTCCTATTGCTTGGAGGAGATGTGTTTTTCCCAGACCGACCCCGCCATAAATAAAGAGAGGATTATAAGCTTTGCCGGGGTTGGCTGAAACCGCCTGACAGGCGGCGTGAGCAAGCTCGTTTCCTTTGCCAACAACAAAATTATCAAAAGTATAGCGGGAATTTAGACCGAAACGGTTTATTGAGGGCGAACCGTTATTGAAATCACTGCTTTTTTTAACTTTCATTTTTTCTAAAATTTCGTTAACCGGATTGGTTTTTTTTATTTCAACTTTATAATAGACTTCCTTTGGCTCTTTGCTGGTCACATTTTTTAGAGCATTACATATTTCATTATGATATTTTTTTTCAAGCCAGGCCTTAGTAAAGGTGTTGGGAACGCATATTATTATCTGCTCATCATTAAAAGAAGAAATAAATGTATTTTTAAACCAGGTGGTAAAATTGGCTTTAGATAAATTTAATTCAATTTCACCTAAAACCGCTTGCCAAATTTGGTTATTGTTCATAAACAGTAGACTTAAATTATTAATAAAAAAAGTTATTATTAAAATTAAAAATAAACTATAATAAAAACATTATAACAACTCAAATATAATAGTGCCACCCCCATTAATGTTTATAAGTTGTTAACAATAAGTGGAAAAAATTTATAGTATTTTTAAAGAATTATTCAGGTTGACCATTAAAAATAAAAGTGTTATGTTAAAATAGTAATATAAAAAAATAAAAATAGCAATTAATTAATTTATAAAATAAAATATTAAAAAATATGCCAAAGAGAACTTACCAGCCAAATAAAAGAAGGGCTCAAAAAAAGCATGGGTTTATGAAAAGGATGCAAACCAAAAGCGGCCGTAATGTAATAAAAAATCGCAGAAAAAAAAGCAGAAAAAAATTATCAAAATAATTATTCAACCTTGAATATATTTTGTGTATGTTGAAAAAAATAAACCGCTTAACTAAAGATAAAGATTTTAATAATGTTTTTAAAAGTAATAATTCCAGCTATGACAAAATAATTGGAATAAAAGTTGTCGCTAACAAATTATATTATTGCAGGTTTGGCATTTTGGTAAACAATAAAGTTAGTAAAAAAGCGGTTGAGAGAAACAAAATAAAAAGGAAAATCAGGGAGATAATACAGTCAAAACTATTGCTTTTTAAGCAGGGTTATGATTGTGTAATAATAGTTTTTCCCGAAATAGTCAACAAAGAATATCAAGAAATTAAAGGGTCGATTGATAAACATTTCAGAAAGTTGAAATTATATAAAAATATGGATAAATAAATTAAGTGTTGTTTTAATGTTTAAATATTATCCGCGATATTTAATTATAAAGATATTAGAAATATATCAAAAAACCATTTCTTTTGACCATGGGGTATTTAAAATATTTTTCCCCAATGGATATTGTCGTTTTAGGCCCACTTGTTCCGATTATGCCATTTCAGCTGTTAAAGAATATGGTATTTTAAAAGGAGGCGCCAAGGCTTTATGGCGGGTCATACGTTGCAACCCATTTAATAAGGGCGGCTGGGACCCGGTAACAAAAAAGCCAAAGAATTAATTTTACTTTTTATGGCAAACCAAAAATACTATGATAGAATTATTTAGGATTATTTTTTATCAGCCAATATTAAATTTATTGGTTTATTTGTATAATGTGGTGCCGGGGCATGACTTGGGCATTGCCATTATTTTGTTAACTATTAT
Source organism: uncultured Gammaproteobacteria bacterium (assembly GCA_964388985.1). Taxonomy (GTDB): domain Bacteria; phylum Patescibacteriota; class Patescibacteriia; order Patescibacteriales; family CAYMCJ01; genus CAYMCJ01. The sequence continues at coordinate 6,779 of CAYMCJ010000021.1, forward strand.
TATAAAATTAGTTCTTTTTCCACTATCAAAACAATCCATAAAATCACAGAAAGCTTTACAAAATTTACAGCCAAAAATTGATGAAATTAAGAAAAAATACGCCGATAATAAAGAGGAAATGGGCCGGGCGATGATGGCGATTTACAAAGAAAATAAGGTGAACCCCTTTTCTTCTTGTTTGCCGTTATTAATTCAATTCCCGTTTTTAATAGCGGTTTTCAGGGTATTTAGAAATGGTTTTAGTGAAGAAACCTTGGGCCGGGTTTATTCTTTTGTCGGTCGGCCGGAATATATTAATTCAATTTCTTTTGGTTTTTTAGATTTATCAAAGCCAAATTTTGCTTTGGCGATTTTGGCTGGCTTGGCCCAGTTTTGGCAATCCAAGATGATGATGACCAAAAAGCCACTGATAAAATCACCGGGCTCAAAGGACGAAAACGTTATGTCAATAATGAATAAACAGATGTTATATTTTATGCCGGCCTTAACAGTATTTATCGGTCTAACTTTGCCCGGAGGTTTAACGCTTTATTGGTTTATTACCACGCTTTTCACGGCTTTACAGCAATTATATATGTTTAAAAAACAAAATGATGGGTCAGACGGGAAAAACGGAATTATTGAAGGAGAGGTTGTTTCAAAATAGAAAAATATGAATTTTAATTTGGTTTTTTTAAGCAGGAAATAGAAGATTATTGAAAAAATATAAAAAAACACTTCTGGAATTTATGGGGAAGTGCTTTATTTTTTTTATAGATATGATAGAGTGAATAATATAAAAGGGGCTGCTACCGACGGCGGCAGTTCCTATAAATTTTATGATAGGGGTATTTGATTCTGGCTTGGGGGGCCTTACTATTTTAAAAGAATTTTTAAAGGTTCTACCACAATATGATTATGTGTATTTGGGCGATAACGCCCGTACGCCCTATGGAAACAAGTCGCAGGAGTTGATATATAATTATACCAAAGAAGCAGTTAATTTTTTATTTAGAAAAGGCTGCCAGCTTGTTATTATTGCCTGTAATACTGCTTCAGCCAAAGCTTTGAAAAAAATTCAGCAGGAATGGTTAAAGAAGCATTATCCCAGCCGGCGGGTTCTGGGCGTAATAATACCGGCGGTTGAGGAAGTGTCGGAAATAATAAAATTTGCGTCCAAAGCAAATTGTATCGGAGTTATTGGCACTAGGTCGACAATTGAATCGGGTGTTTATAATAAGGAACTTAGTAAGCATTGTAAGAATTTTAAAATTTACGAACAAGCTTGTCCGTTGTTGGTGCCGTTAATTGAAGAGGGTTGGATAAAAAAGCGGGAGACACGCATGATTTTAAAAAATTATTTACGTCCATTAAAACAAAAAAAAGTAAATATATTAATTTTAGGCTGCACGCATTATCCAATTTTATTAAAACCAATCAAAGAGATAATGGGTCGGCAGTGCCGGGTATTAAATCCGCCTGAGTTTATCGCCAGAAAACTAGAGGATTATTTAAAGCGTCATTCTGAAATTAAAAGAAATATTTCTAAAAATAAAAAAGTGGTATATTATACAACCGATAAGGCGGAAAGATTTAAATTAATGGGAGAAAAATTTCTAAAAAGAAATATAAAGAAGGTCAAAAAAATTAATTTATCTTTTATTGATTAGGAATAAAAATAAATATGTTTGAAACGGAACAGAAAATTAAAATAATTTAATAAAATTCTATATTATTTATGATAATTTCAATTAATGGTTTACCTGGAGCCGGGAAAAGCATGGTAGTTAAAAAAATTGCCCAAAAATTAAAATGGCGATGTTATAATATGGGCGAATTAAGAAGAAGAACAGCCAAAAAAAAGGGACTAACTTTATCAGAATATAATAAATTAGGAGAAACAGACAGTTTAACTGATAAAGAGATTGATGAAATAGTAATTGAGCTTGGGAAAACAAACAAAAATATTATCATTGACAGCAGAACAGCTTGGCATTTTATTCCGAAATCGTTAAAAATTTTTCTCACAGTTGATGAAAAAATTGGCGCTAAAAGAATTTTTAAAGAATTAGAAAATAAAGATAATCGCAATGAAGATGATAAGCTAATAACGCTTGGTCAAACTTTAAAAAGCATTAATTTTAGGTCAAAAAGTGATACAAAAAGATATAAAAAGTATTATAATATTGATGTTTTCAATAAAAAACATTATGATTTTATAGTTGATACTACAAAATTAAATAAGAAACAGGTTTTTGATAAAATATATAAATATATTCAATTACGACTAAAAACAAAGGATAACATTGACAGAAATTAATTTTTATTATAATATTAGACAATAATTAAATTAATTAATTAATAATATTTCCCCGCTTCGGCGGTAATTTTTGATAATATGACAGAAGGTAATCTCTCAACCCTTCCTACCGAGGGGTCTGACAAAAAAATAAAGAGCGATAATAAAAATAGAGACAAAAAGACAGAAAATAAAAATGAAGAAAAAATTTCCGAGGTTAAACCGGGAATGACAGTGCGGATTTATCAAAAAATTAAAGAACTCAATATAAAAGGCGAGGAAAAAGAAAGGATTCAGTATTTTGAAGGTATTGTAATCGCCAAAAAGCATGGTCAAGAGAAAGGCGCGACCATAACCGTTAGAAAAGTTTCTGACGGTATTGGAGTTGAGAAAATTTTTCCCATAAATCTCCCCACTATTACAAAAATAGAGGTAAAAAAGCAGGTAAAAGCAAGGCGGGCTAAATTATATTTTTTAAAAAAGGGGTATAAGAAAAAATTAAAAGATTTGTCTTCATTAATAAGAAAAAAATAATTTAGTCTTAATAAATTTTTACAGCGGAACGAGCCTGTTTTATTATAAATTATTAAAACGGCAAAAGCGGACGTGGTGGAACCGGTAGACACGCAAGCTTGAGGGGCTTGTGGCCGCAAGGCCGTGGAGGTTCAAGTCCTCTCGTCCGCACCAGAGACGGGACGCATAGCTCAGTTGGCTAGAGCACTTCGTTTACACCGAAGGGGCCCAAGGTTCAAGTCCTTGTGCGTCCACAGCTTGGTATAGATAAAGTAAGAAAACGAGGTTTGAAAAACCTCGTTTTTTGTATTATGATATTAACATGAAACAAATTACAACAACATCAGAAAAACAAACTTTTGCCTTTGCTAAGAAATTTGCTCAAAGCCTTAAGGGCGGAGAAGTTATTGGCTTAATTGGTGAGTTGGGTGCCGGCAAAACTGTTTTTACCAAAGGTTTGGCCAATGGTTTGGGGGTTAAAGGAGTTGTAAATAGCCCCACTTTTGTCTTAATGAAAATTTATAAAATTAAAAGTTTAAATCTGAAGGTTAAAAATTTATGCCATATTGACGTCTACAGAGTTAAAGACATCAAAGAGATGGCGTCAATAGGGGTGGAGGAATATTTTAATCGTTCTGACACGGTTACGGTAATTGAATGGGCGGATAAAATAAAAAAAATCTTGCCTAAAAGGGCAAAATATGTTAAATTTATAAATAAGGGAGGAAATAGAAGATTAATTATTTTTTAACAAAAATTATATGGGATATGAAAATGCAACAGTAAGGTTTGATCAAAAGAAGAGGGCAGAATATAAGGCCTTTGAGAGAGATGAAAGCCCGGGCTCGTTGGAAAAACGTATTCAGAGAGCCGTGGATAATGTGCCTAAAATTATTAAAGAAAACAGCACAACCCTTTTGGGCGTGGCCAATAATTTAATCAGTAATTACAAATTGTCTTCCTGGCGCTTAATAAATATAGGAAAAGAAAATTATGAAGAACTGGAAAAATTGTGCGACCCTTGCGACCCGGCGGTTATAATCGCTTTGGTTCAATATTTTGAGGTTAATAGAAAAGAACTGGAAGCCATTGCCAAAAAATTACATTAATTTGTTAATAGTAATTTAATATAATAACAAAAGATAATAAAAAATATTGGGCAAAATAGTTCAATATTTTTTTGATTTAATAATTCCAAATAAAATTCCAATCACTCCCCCAACAATCATCATATCAGCCAAGTTAAAAACCGTGAAATATTTTAAGTCAAAATAATCAATCACAAAGCCGAATTCAAGGCGGTCCAGCAAATTGCTTATAGCGCCGAAAATAATAAATATTAAGTAGGTTGATTGTTTATAATTTTGCTTTTTTATTAAATAAATTAAGCTGTACAGCAGCCCGATTATAATCAAAATAATTATAAAATTTAAAATTAGGCCGTTAACAGGCAAGGAAAAGGCAATATTATAATTTTTAACAAATTTAAGATTTAAAAAATTTACAATTATTTTTTGAGGTGTGTCAAAAAAATTATTGATTGCTATAAATTTTAAAAATCTATCCAAGGAAGTTAAAAAAACGGCAATTATTATAAATATTGCCATTTTTTTTGATATTTTAAAATTATATTGTTTCAAAGCCATAAAATTAGCTGTTCTGTAATTTAGTTTTACAGTCAACACAGGCACTGGCTACCGGTCTGGCCAACATTCTTTTTATACCAATTGGTTTCTTGCAATATTTGCATATGCCATATTTTCCTGTTTTTATTCTATTTAAAGCATTATCAATATCGCGCAAAGTGCTTTCCAATACCTTTTCAGTAGCCAGATTGGTTGAATATTCACTGATTTCCTGGGCGTTTTCATCTGTCTTATCTCCAAATTCGGGAAATTTAGCTTTGTGTTTATCTTTACTATGCTCATCTTTTTTTGTGAAATCATTCAAATCTTCTGAAATTTGTTTTTTTCTGGCCAGCAGTTCTTTTTTTATGTCCGCAATTATTTTTTTGCTTAATTTATCTTGAGCAATATTAGCTTGTTTTTTTTTGACTGCCATATTTTTATCAATTAATTATAATATCAGTATATAGCAAACCTTTGCATTTGGCAAGATTAACATTGTATTTTAATAAATAAAATAATATTATTTATTTATAATTATAATAAAATGTGTTTTTTAAAGCAAAAATATAAATTGACTAAAAAATAATTTTCTGCTATTATTTTTAGAATAGTCAATAGAAATGACTATTTTTATTTTATAGTTGGAAATTATAGGCTAAATATACAAATTATAAAGTAAATTGGTTAGATAATATTAAGACATAATTAATGGAGCGGTAGTTCAGTTGGTTAGAACGCCTGCCTGTCACGCAGGAGGTCGCGGGTTCAAATCCCGTCCGTTCCGCCCTCGCTCTGCCGTAGTTTTGGCGAAATTTGGCCTTAAGAAGAAGCTATGGCGCGACGAATCAACCAGTAGGGCACATAGAGAGTGGGATAAATGTTTGTTGCTTGCGTTAAATGCAAAATAATAAATTTAATTTGTTTTAGAATTTTATATAATTATTTACCCTTTCTTGGTTATGGTCATTTTAAAGCCATATCTCGGTTTGGGCACAAGCTATTATGTTAAACAAAAATACAAAGCAGAAATTAATTGAAAAATTCAGAATACATGAAAGCGATACCGGCTCTCCCCAGGTACAAATCGCAATTTTGACGGAGGAAATTAAGCAATTAACCGAGCACTTGAAGAAACACAAACATGATCATTCTTCACGCCGGGGCTTACTTAAAAAAGTCGGAGAAAGACGAAAATTATTGAAATATCTTCAAAAAGAAGATGAAAAATCATTCCAGGAATTAGCTAAAAAACTTAAGTTGAAAATAGCCAAAAAGATGCAGGATGAGGAGAATGAAAGACAACGGCTGGAACAGGAAGAGTTGGCCAGAAAAGAAGTAAAAGTTGAAGAGGATAAAGATGACCAGGGCGACTAGAGTGAGCAAGAAAAAATGGGATAACGCCATAAAATTAATATATTATTTTATAATCATATGATTAAACATAAAGAGCAGAGGGTTGGTGTTTTGGTTGATGTGTCAAACATGTATCATTCTGCTAAAAATTTGTATAATAAGAGAGTGGATTTTGAGGAAATATTAAAAGGGGCGGTTGAAGGCAGAAAATTAATTCGCGCCATCGCCTATGTTATTAAAACCGAGACAGAAGAAGAAATGCCGTTTTTTGAGGCATTGAGCCAGCAGGGGTTTGAAGTTAAAATGAAAGATTTGCAGATTTTTGCCGGTGGAGCCAAAAAGGCTGATTGGGACGTTGGCATAACGGTTGATGCCATGAAATTAGCCGATAAGCTTGATGTTATTATTTTAGTAACCGGAGACGGAGATTATTTGCCGTTAGTAAGTTATTTACAGAATACTAAAGGATGTTTAGTGGAAATAATGGCTTTCAGGCAGACAGCTTCTTCAAAATTAGTGGGAGAGTCGGACGATTTTATTGATTTAAGCGAAAATAGAAAATTTTTACGATAGATTAACTTAATTTATTTGGTCATTAGATAAATAGCGCTGTGAGAATAACTCATAGTTCTGTAATCTAATGGCCAAGCAGAAAAAAATATGAAGAAAGAAGAACAAACTTTTTCTACAGAGTGGCTTGGCCGCACACTCACTATTAAAACAGGGAAATTAGCCAAACAGGCCAATTCGGCAGTCACGGTTCAATATGGTGAAACCGTTGTTATGGCTACTGTAGTTGAAACGGAAAACGAGCGGGAAGGAATTGATTTTTTTCCGTTAATGGTTGATTTTGAAGAGCGCCTTTACGCGGCCGGTATGATTAAGGGGTCGCGCTGGGTAAAACGCGAAGGCCGGCCGACTGATGAGTCGGTGCTAACCGGCCGTATGATAGACCGTTCAATTCGGCCGCTTTTTGATGATAACTCAAGAAGAGAAGTACAAGTAATTATTACTGTTTTATCGGTTGACCAGGAAAATGATCACGATATAGTTGCTTTAGTAGCCGCTTCGGCCGCTCTTTCCATTTCGGGAATAAAATGGGCCGGACCGATTGGCGGAGTTCGGGTGGGGCGAATAGATAATAAATTTGTATTTAATCCAACCTATGAAGAACAGGAAAAAAGTGATTTAGACTTAATTGTTGCCGGTATGGATAAAAAAGTGATTATGATTGAGGCTGGCGCCAGCGAAGTAAAAGAAGAAGAAATATTTAAAGCGATTATGGCCGGTCAAAAAGAATTGCAGCCCGCGGTTAAATTGATAAAAGAATTATTTTCTTCGGTTAAGGCCGTGGTTGGCGCCGGAAAAGAAACGGAAAAATTGTTAAGCAGCGATGAAATTGAAGCGGAGAAAGAAAAGGAAGCCGTGTTTAATAAAGCAAATGAATGGCTGAGAAAAAATATAAAAGATATTTTGTTTGATAAGACTTATTATACCAAAGGAGAAAGAAAAGCGGCCGTGGTGGTTATTAAAAACTTACTTAATAGATATTTATTTGAACAGGGGGTTGGAAAGGACAGACGTGAACAGGCCATAAAATTTTTAGTGGAATCGGCGGTTGAAAAAGAAGTTTCAAGGGCAATTTTAGAGAAAAAACAACGGGTTGATGGTCGTAAATTAACCGAAATAAGAACTTTAACGTCTGAAGCCGGGATATTGCCCCGCAATCATGGTTCGGGTCTTTTTTCCCGCGGAGAAACACAAATTATGTCAATCGTTACCTTGGGACCCCCGGGCATGGAGCAGACTTTAGAAGGTATTGAAGGGGTGAGTACTAAGAGATATATGCATCATTATAATTTTCCCCCTTATTGTGTTGGAGAAGCCAGGCCGATTAGAAGCGCCGGCCGCAGAGATATTGGACATGGCGCCTTAGCGGAAAAGGCACTTTTGCCGGTTATACCGGACAAAGAGAGTTTTCCCTATACGGTTAGGGTTGTCAGCGAAACTTTAAGTTCAAACGGGTCTTCTTCAATGGGATCAGCCTGCGCTTCCTCTCTGGCTTTAATGGATGCCGGCGTGCCGATTAAAAAGCCTGTTTCCGGTATAGCCATGGGCTTGGCCTCAAACGAGGATATGAGTAAATGGGAGATTTTAACCGATATCCAAGACCTGGAAGACGGGAAAGGGGGAATGGACTTTAAAATAACAGGTACAAAAGATGGTATTACCGCCATACAGTTGGATACCAAAACCAATGGATTAACCGGGGAGGTTATTAATAAGACTTTAAAACAGGGTCGGACAGCCTTGAATGAGATTCTTAAAGTTATGTCTTCGGCCATAGATAAGCCTAGGTCTGATTTATCAAAATATGCTCCGCGCATTGTCAGCTTTAAGATTGCTCCTGATAAAATAAGAGATGTTATTGGTTCCGGCGGGAAGGTTATTAATGGTATAATTGGTGAATTCGGCGTAACAATTGATATTGATGACGACGGTTTAGTAGTTGTATGCGGAACAGACCAGGAAAAAAGCAAACAGGCGGTTGATTATATAAAAAATATAGTGCGTGAATTTAATGTGGGAGAAGTTTTTACCGGCAAAGTGGTCCGTATGTTGGATTTTGGAATTTTTGTTGAATTAGCCCCTGGTCGGGATGGAATGGTTCACGTGAGTGAATTAGCGCCTTATCGGGTAAGCCGCCCGGAAGATTTTATTAATATTGGCGATAAAGTGACGGTAAAAATTAGGGAAATTGACGAACAGGGCAGGGTTAATTTAACCATGAAGGGATTATCAGAAAATCATCCTCTTTGGGCTGACAAAAAAGGTCTGGCCGAAGATTACCCCAAGAGTAGATTTAGGTCAAATTTTGACAACAATTCCAGGCGAACAGGAAACAATAGGTTTAACAGTAGCAGGAGAAGCAGATAAAATTGATTTAAATTTTAAAATACGAAAAATTAAAAGGGATTTGTGTATGTTATTTGCAAATTCCTTTTTGTTTTATAATTTATTTTTTACAGCTTTATTTTTTAGACACTAATATTAGTTAAAAATTATACTTTCCAGGTTGACATTTTTATTGTTGTATGATAGAATATTAATAGATAAGAAAATCCCTATAATTTTCCAATAAAGAGGAAAATAGGGATTTTTTATTTTATTATATGGAAGCTCTAAAAAAGAATCAAAAGCGTATTATTTCGCCTAAAAAAGCAAAAAATATAGTTATTGCTATATTTATTGTGTTTATTTTTAATTTTTTTCTGTTTCCGATGCCAGCCTTAGCAAATAATTGCTTTCAATTAGAGGAAATTAACGGAGAAAGTATAGTAATTAAAAGTAACAGATTGGGCGATATATCGAATGAAGCGGTAATATTAGAGTATAATGAGCCGGAGAATAATTTGCCTGTAAATGATTTTTGGAAGGTAAAAAGTGCCACTATTCGTAAAATAACCGCCTATAATTCAGAGGTGGTCCAGTGTGATGCCAGCCCGTGCATTACTGCCAATGGCTTTGATGTCTGCGAACATGGAAAAGAAGACACTATCGCGGCTAATTTTTTAAAATTTGGCACCAAAGTTAAAATACCCGAGTTATTCGGCGACCATATTTTTATTGTACGTGATAGAATGAATAATAGATATTCAGACAGAATTGATATTTGGATGCTTAATAAACAGGATGCAAAGGAATTTGGCGTTAAAATTGCTAAAATTGAAATACTTGAATAAATATTCTTTCATTGTTGGTTTTTTAGAGCAAATTCCCCTTTAAAAGGGATTTTTTGTTTGCCTTGTTTTTATATTAAAATTTTGGTATATTTATTATAATTGTTTTAAATTAAACAACTTGAATTTTAGTATTAAACATATACATTAGAATAATGGGTCACGTAGCCAAGTGGTTAAGGCGGCAGTCTGCAAAACTGCTATCGTGGGTTCAACTCCCACCGTGACCTCAGAAAAAATAAGATAATATATATTAAGGTCTATAAGTATGAAGACTTAAGTTATAAAAGATAAGGGTTTTAGTTAGGGCTGGTCGTTCGCCTCTGTGGCGGACAAGGTAAAGGCAAGGGTTTGCAAAACCATTATCGCGGGCTTGATTCCCTCTCGGACCTTAAAATATATTAAAAAGATTTAAGTCCACAAAAATGTGGACTTAAGTTTTATAGTAGTTGTGGATAACAAATAAAAAATTGTGGATAATTTATGCACTTAAGTCCACAAAAATGTGGACTTAAATATAAAAAATATAATTAACAATAGCTTTTAATAAATAAATTAGCCAATATTAAATAAAAATGTAAATATATTAGATGTATTGACTTATTATTTTTTATATGGTATATTATTAATACAGTTCATTAACATTCTATTTTGAAGAAATCTATCTAAATTTGTATTTTATAAGTTTTAGATAAATTTCTTTGCTTTCTACTGATTTTTTTGCTAATACCGACGTGGCAATTTAAAAAACAAAAACAAAAGAAAGGTATAGCCTGATATAAAATATAAAAATTGTTGGGTTTTACCACAAATCGGTAGAAGGTTGCTTTTATTAAGTCGGCAAAAAAGCTTTCAACCTTAAGGGTATAGGGATTTTCTTGTCTATCAACTAAAGATGGATTAAGAAATAGACTCTTAGGGATGGGGCTCTAGAATTTGGCTCATAAATTCATTATATAAAAAGAAGGGGCCTGTCTGGGCCCCTTTTTTAATACATGCAAAAAGTTTATTTAATTTTTGATTCAATTCTCCTAATTTTTCGGGAAGCTTTCATTTTTTTAGTTGACAATTGTGTTTTTAAAGCATAATATATAAAAATTGTTTTAAGTAAAAAATATATATAAAATACATATAGCGTGGCACATATGGCCTGGTGGCTTTGTTTATTTGCCTTTATTTCGTTTTGACAGGATTTAAAGCGCGTGCGCACCACAGAAATTTATATTATTCAGGCTAAATTATAAATAACCAAAAAGGAGGAGGACGAGATGGGAAATTTGATAGTCGGACCGGAAGTATATTTTATTCAAAAAAGGGACGTTACAGGCAGTTATTGCGGAATAATAGTAATGCAAGGAGATTCTTTCCCGGCTTTTTATTCAAAACAGGGCGCTATACAATGTCTTGAAATTCTTGATAGCGTTTATAAATTTAGCAAACACGAAATTACAGCGGCCGAAGACGCTATTTGTAATTCAAGGTTAAGGAGTATAATTTTATTAAGAGAAAGAGAACTGCTAGAAGAAATCAAAGGAGTATTAGAGGAGGCGACGGAATTTAAACAATGCACCTGGGAAGATTTTAAGGGCAGTTTCTCGAGTCGTAAAAAAGGAGAAGTGGTATTTATCATATAATAAGGCTTGCGGGCAGCCAGCAGGCCTTTTTTATTTGACATTAAGTATATTTATCCATAAGATTAGATTATTAAAAGTAATTAGAAATTAGATATTAGAAATTAGGAATTATTTATTTATGTCATTATCTATTGGCATTGTTGGTCTGCCTAATGTTGGTAAATCAACTTTATTTAATGCTTTAACCAAGAATAAGGCCGAGGCTTCCAATTATCCTTTTTGCACAATTGACCCGAATGTGGGAGTAGTAAAAGTGCCGGATGAGCGGTTAGAAAAATTAGCCGCAATTTCCAAACCGGAAAAAATTTTACCGACCACGATTGAATTCGTGGATATTGCCGGCTTGGTTAAAGGCGCGCACAAAGGCGAAGGTTTAGGCAACCAGTTTTTGTCCCACATCAGGGAATGCGATGCAATTTGCGAAGTAGTTCGCGATTTTAAGGATAATAATATTATTCATGTTGACGGCAGCATTGACGCCAAGAGAGACAGGGAAACTATTAGTTTAGAGCTTGTAATGGCGGATTTGGAAAGTGTAACCAAGCAGCTGGCTAAAACCAGCAAAGACGCCAAAAGCGGGGACAAAGAATTAATAAAGAGAAAGGGAATATTGGAAAAAATAAAAGAACAGTTGGACCAGGGTAAGGCGGCCAGAGAAATGGGGCTTAACGAAGAAGAAAGATATTTAGTAAAGGGTTTTAATTTATTGACGATTAAACCAATAATATATGTCGTTAATACGGATAACGCTTCTTTTGTTCAGTCAACCGGAGACTCTGCCCGAGAAGAGATTTTTTTGAATGTTAAGCAAGAGGAAGAAATTGCCAACCTAGACAATGAAGAAAGAGAAGAATATATCCGTGAATTAGGGTTAGAACAAAGCGGACTGGAAAAATTAATTAAAGTTTCGTATAAATTACTTGGCTTGATAACTTTTTTAACAACCGGCCCCGATGAAACTAGGGCCTGGACAGTCCGCGCCGGTGCCAAAGCTCCAGAAGCGGCTGGTCGTATTCATACTGATTTTGCCAAAGGTTTTATTAGGGCGGAAGTTATAAACTGGGAGAAATTTATTGAAGCCGGCGGAGAAGCAGCGGCCAAAGAAAAAGGATTAGTGCGCACCGAAGGCAAAGATTATATAATTCAGGACGGAGATGTTTGCAATTTTTTGTTTAGTAAATAGGTATTTAATGATTTATAGATTATTAAATTTTATTTAAGGAGGAGAAAATGAAAGATAGAATCGCCATGATCGTTGCCACGTGGTTTTACAGCAGTATGATTTTTAAGCCGGCGCCGGGAACATTTGGCACAATTTTTAGTTTACCCCTTTGTTTTTTTGTTCTTTGTATATGTAAAAAATTAAGTTCATTGTTCGGATTTTTTTTGTATAGCGCCGTAATTATGTTTATTTTTGCGGTTGGTTATTGGGCGGTACCAATTGCTGAAAAAGTTTTGCAATCAAGACAAGACGGATATGGCAATAAAGTTGACAGGGACCAAGGACAGATTGTAATTGACGAAACTTTTGGTATAGCTATCTCCTGCTTTCCGTTATTGTATTTTGGAATATTGAATATTTATTTAGGTTTGCTACTGGCTTTTATTTTTTTTCGGATTTTTGATATTATCAAATTTTTTCCGGCGAAATATTTTGATAATATGGAAAGCGCCCTTGGTGTGATGATGGACGATTTCGTAGCCGGAGCACAAACAGCTGTTATTTTAATAGCTATTAAAATGATATTCTAATTGGAGGATTGCATTAGCGGGGGAAAAGGAGGGTGATTATTTTGATAGAAATAATGATTGATGACAATAAATGTGATGGTTGCGGCAAATGCGTTGAAGTATGTGATAGCTTGCCCTATGGCCAGTTTGATATTTGCTCTTTGGAAAATTGCCTTGGCGAAGATTGCCTTGGTGAAGATTGCGAAAAAATAAAAGAATTTTCTATTTTAAAAATTGAAAATGGGAAAGTTGTGGCAAATAATTTACAGCAATGTGATGGTTGCGGCGAGTGTATGTATATTTGTAAATCATTTGCCATTTTGGTGATAGATGACAGTCCACAACAAAGTATGGGTTCATTGCTTCAAGATGAGATGCCGGCACTATATTGTTTCTATTGCGATAATTTTAGAACGTGTTTAAAATGCGTAGAAAAATTGTTCTAGTTGCCGTTTATGTAAAAATTGCCAAGTTAGCCTATTTTGGCCGCGTTATACCAAGGACGGGGAAAGAGTTATGAGGATATGTTAAAAAAGAGTTAACATCTGTCAG
>CAYMCJ010000022.1:0-19991 GCA_964388985.1 uncultured Gammaproteobacteria bacterium
TAATTATTTTAAATGTAATAAATAAAATTACCAACACTTTTTGACCATTAAACCGTAATTAATATTAACAACCCATTATAACCACGGCTATTTTTTAAATAAGCAATAATTAATTTATTATTCCCCTCTTTTTTACTATTGCTTGCAATATAACCTTTTTATGGTTTTGAGGATAAAACTACTCCAGCGCACTTAAAAATACTAAATATCAGTTGCTTTATTAATTCTTGGCCACGCTTTAATTTGCTCTTGAGTCTGCGCTTATCTTATAATTTTTACCTAAATTTCACCGAATATTTTATTAAATTCATTTATTTGTTGAACATAAACTGTCAGACCCAAAACCCATATACCAATATAACAAGGGGTTAATAACGATTAACCATTTTACAATTTAAACCTAATAAAATAGCTATTTTAGAAACCAATTTTTAAACATTCACTTTACTTAGCTACATAAAACTATTATAAAATTATATCAAATAAACATATTCTATATTTTATTTAATATTAAATAAAAATCTTATATTCTATTACCATTCTATTACCATTCTATTACCTATATATTATAATATAATTTATTTAATTTATTCACAAAATTAAAATTTAATAAGTAATTAATAAAAAGAAAACAACATCCTAAAATGTCGCTTTCTTTTTATATTTTGATCTTTTATTATTTACATTACATCATTGGCATTCCGCCGCCCATCCCGCTAGTCGGCATTCCGCCGCCCATTGAATTATTTTTTTCTTCCGGCTTATCGGCTATCACGGCCTCAATCGTTAGAAACATAATGGCGGCGCTGGCCGCGTTTTCCAAAGCGCTCCTGACCACCTTGGTCGGGTCCACTATCCCGGCTTCCACTAAATTTTCAAATTTGTCATTAGCTGCATTATATCCGATATTTACATTTCCCTTTTTATTTTCTCTTATGATATTAAATAGTATTAACGAACCGTCTTTACCTGAATTGGCCGCTATCTGTTTTATTGGTTCCAGAATTGCGTTGTCAACAATTTTAACTCCCGGGTCATCCTCTTTCTTGTCTGTCAATTCCGCAAACGCATTTCCGGCCTGAGCTAAGGCCAGTCCTCCGCCGGCCACTACCCCTTCTTCCTGAGCGGCCTTGGTGGCATTCAAGGCATCTTCAATCCTGTCTTTTTTCTCTTTCATCTCGGTTTCGGTAGCGGCACCGACTTTTATTACAGCTACCCCGCCGGACAATTTAGCCAAACGTTCCTGCAATTTTTCTTTATCAAAATCAGAATCCGTTGTCTCAATTTCTCTTTTGATTTCCTCAACCCTGGATTTAATATTGCCTTCATCCCCCTTGCCTTCAATAATGGTTGTATTATCTTTTGAAGCGATTACTTTTCTTGCCTTACCCAAATCATCAATTTCAGTGTTTTCCAGTTTTAATCCAACTTCTTCAGAAACAACCTTGCCGCCTGTTAACACGGCAATATCTTTAAGCATGGCTTTTCTCCTGTCGCCAAAGCCGGGAGCTTTAACTCCCAAAACATTAAAAGTGCCTCTTAATTTATTGACTACAAAAGTAGTCAAAGCCTCCCCTTCTATTTCTTCGGCAATAACAACCAAATCCTTTTTTCCCGCCTGGGCCATTTTTTCAAGCAACGGCAAAATTTCCTGGATTGAAGCGATTTTTTTATCTGTAATTAAAATATAAGGGGCATCAAATTCAGCTTTCATTGAATCAGGGTCAGTAATCATATAAGGGGAAACATAGCCGCTATCAAATTGCATTCCTTCAACCACCTCAACTTCAACCCCAAAGGCCTGACCTTCCTCTACCGTGACCACGCCGTCTTTGCCGACTTTATCTATGGCCTCGCCGATTTTTTCACCAATTTCCTTATCATTAGCGCTGATAGAAGCTACCTGGGTAATTTCTTCTCTGGTCGAAATCGGTTTGCTCAATTCTTTTAATTTAGAAACAATTGAAGCTACTTTTTTTTCAATACTTTTCCTGATTTTTATAGGACTTACTCCGGAGGAAACAAGTTTTAGCCCTTCGCTAATCATGGCCCGGGCCAAGATAGTAGCGGTAGTAGTGCCGTCGCCGGCAACATCATTAGTCTTTGAAGCCACTTCTTTAATAATTTCCGCGCCCATATTTTCCAATTTATCTTCCAGCTCCACTTCTTTGGCAACTGTCACTCCATCTTTGGTAATTTGCGGAGCCCCGAAACTTTTATCAATCACAACATTTCTGCCTTTAGGCCCCAGGGTAACTTTAACCGCGTCTGTTAATTTATCTACCCCGTTTTTTAGCGCCCCCCTTGCCTTTTCGTCAAAAAATATTTGTTTACTCATATTTATTTCTTGAACATTGAATATTGAACATCAACCAATAACCAATGTTGATATTTAAATAATTAATCTTGTATAATCGCGATTATGTCACTTTGGCTGATTACTAAATAATCTTCTTCGTCAATTTTAATCTCATCCGGAGAATATTTTTTAAACATAACTTTCTGTCCCACCTTTACACTCATGACTGCTCGTTGGCCGTTATCTAATAATTTGCCTTCGCCCACGGCTACTACTTCGCCTTTTTCCGGCTTTTCCTTATCAACCGTGTCGGGCAACACTATACCGGCTTTAGTTACTTCATCCGCTGTTATTGGTTTAATAATAACATTGTCGTTTAATGGTTTTAGATTCATATAGATTTAGATAAAACTCCTGTTCATAATCTAATATGCCAAGAGTTTAATTAATTTTTATTTTAGCACTCTAATATCTAAAGTGCTAATATTTACATTAGTGTATTTTAACGATATAAAAAAAATTTGTCAAGTTAACAAAATTATTTGCTAAAATTAAATAAAATCGTGAATAATTTTATTATTCACGATTTCTTATATTTTTTTCTGTTTTTTTTTAGGCTACTTCCTTAATAATAAAAACATCATTAGTCCCTTCTTTCAATTCACCAAAATACAATTTAACATTTATTTGGGGGAATTTTTTTAAAATAATTTCTTTAGCGGCCTTTAAATCTTCTTTGTGCCGGGCTATTTCTTGATATCGGGAAGAAAAATGCATATTGCCGTAAGCGCCGCAATCTTCGTGATTAACCAAATAAACAGTGTTAACTTGATGCAATTTTACTGAAACTTTTATGTCCCTCAAGAGACTCTTTTTAAAAATTAAGCCCATGCATCTTAAAAACCAACCCCAAAATCCTTGGTACGGCGATCTTACCAGGTCTTGAATACCTCCTCCGCGCGTAATTAAATCACAATCCTTGCCTAAATCCTTAATAAATTCGGCAATATAATTACGGCCATCTTCTCTTTGGTGAAGACGAAAATCTTCACAAGTAACTAAACTAGCCTCACATTTATGCGACATACTTTTTATTCCCTCCTTTTTTATATTATATTATTCTCCTTTTACTTTTTTCCATCTTTTTACCGCCCGGCTTCTGGCCAATTCTTTAGCGATTTTAGCGCTTATATTGGCAAATCTTTCCTGGTCAAACTGCCTTGTATCTTTTTTAATTTCTTCAGCCCTCTTTCTGGCCTCTTCCACCCGGTCAATATCAATTTCTTCGGCCCGCTCAGCCGTATCGGCTAAAATTACAACTTTATTTTTTAGAACCTCAATAAAACCGCCGGATACCGACATGATATCCATCTTTCCATCTTCTCTTTTTGTTTCAATAACGCCCGGCAGTAAACTGGCCACCAAGGGAATGTGTCCGGGTAAAATTGTAATTTCCCCCTGTTTTGTCGGTACGGTCACTTGAATAACCTGCTCCTTTAAGACCGGGCCCTCGGGAGTTACTATTTCAAATTGTATTTTTTCGTTTGGCATACTTATAAATTAATAAGCACTAATCATTTTGTTCTCCAGCTAAAAAATTTGTAATTTGTAATTTCAAATTTATAAACAATTAATAATTAATTATTAATTTTTGCTTCTCTAAACCTCTTTTAACCCTTCCCAACTTCTCCTATTCCGCCTTTCATGTAAAAATCACCTTCGTTTTTATCATCATGCTTGCCAGCCAATATTTCCTGAAAATCTTTAATAGTGTCGCTTAATTTTACATATTTACCGGCCTGACCGGTAAAAGTTTCAGCCACGGAAAACGGCTGAGATAAAAATCTCTGAATTTTTCTGGCTCGGGTTACGGTTAACTTGTCTTCATCGGATAATTCTTCCATGCCTAAAATTGCGATTATATCCTGCAAATCTTTATAACGTTGCAAGACTTTCTGCACGCCGCGGGCCACCTCATAATGCTCCTGGCCGATTATTTTCGGGTCTAAAATAATTGAAGACGAATCCAGGGGGTCAACCGCCGGATAAATACCTAATTCCGTCAGACTTCGCGCTAATACTATAGTGGAATCAAGATGACCGAAAGTTGTGGCTGGCGCCGGGTCGGTTAAATCATCAGCCGGCACATAAACCGCCTGGAAAGAAGTGATTGAACCTTTGTCGGTTGAGGTAATTCTTTCCTGCAATTCCCCCATTTCCGTAGCCAGAGTCGGCTGATAACCAACGGCTGAAGGCATTCTTCCCAGAAGGGTTGAAACTTCTGAACCAGCCTGGGTAAATCTAAAAATATTATCAATAAAAAATAAAACGTCCTGGTTTTGCTCATCGCGAAAATATTCGGCGATTGACAGCCCTGATAAAGCCACGCGAGCGCGTGAACCGGGCGGCTCATTCATCTGGCCGAAAACCATTGACACTTTGTCCAATACGCCTGATTCTTTCATTTCGTTGTAAAGGTCATTGCCTTCACGGGTTCTCTCGCCTACGCCGGCAAAAACAGAATAACCGCCGTGCTGTTTGGCAATATTATTAATTAATTCCATTATAATAACAGTTTTGCCCACCCCGGCTCCACCGAACATGCCGACTTTACCGCCCTTGGCAATTGGACAAATTAAATCAATAACTTTAATTCCGGTTTCCAAAATTTCGGTTTTGGTTGACTGGTCAATAAATTTAGGCGCCGGTCGGTGAATCGGGTATCTTTTCCCCGTCTTAACATTCTCTCCGCCGTCAACCGGATTGCCTAAAACATCAAAAATCCGTCCCAAAGTTTTATCCCCTACCGGTACGCTGATTCCCTGGCCGGTATTTATAACCTCATCCCCCCGCTTTAAACCGTCGGTTGAAGCCATGGCTATTGCCCTGACTAAATTTGAGCCAATATGCTGTTGGATTTCTAAAACCAGTTTCTTATCTCCTTTATTAACTTCCAAGGCGGTATAAATTTTCGGTAGTTCACCCTTAAACTGCACGTCAACCACCGCGCCGATTATTCGCTTAATCTTGCCGGCGGATAATTTTTTTTGTTGTTTTATATCACTCATATTTTATATTATCCTAAAAAAACTAGGATTTGACAAATTAATTATTTTATTATATATTTATTTGTTATTTTTTTTTATCACATAAATCAAGGGGGGATAAAGATGAACTGGCTCATTAAAAAAATATGCGAATTTTGGGAAGTCGGCCATAACTTACCGCTTATCAAAATTGATTTAGTTGTAGGTATGATGCTTTCTCTTGAAAAAAACGGAGATGTTAGCTCGATTCTTGATGATATAATCAAAAACTGCGCAAAATATTCCAAACTTTTTAACGCTCCTATTGTTTTTGCTAACCGTTTTACTGTTAATGGAAAAAATATTACCACTCAAGCCAAAAGAAAAGCTATGGAATATGGAATAAATGAAAATAATATTATTATTCCGCATAATCCTAAAAAACTTATTCGCCTTAGAAATACTTTTGAAGAAGTTCGTTTTGCTTCGCGCTTACTTAGATTTTCTACTGATGAAAACAGACCAAAACGATTCCTAGTCGTTGCCAACCATCTACACATGAAACGAGTTTTAAAGGCCTTCCTGATTTTAAACAAGGGTAATTTTGATAACATTGGAATTTACTGGGCAAACACTAACGATGATCTAGGTTCATATGGGGAAAATCCTGCTCAAATTCGCTTCAAACATCCTCTTCTATTTTTAATATACGAAATATTTGCTTTCCTATACTCAAAATTTAAAGGATGGGCTTAAAAGGACGGGAAAAAATGAAAATTCTGCAATTTTAT
Source organism: uncultured Gammaproteobacteria bacterium (assembly GCA_964388985.1). Classification (GTDB taxonomy): domain Bacteria; phylum Patescibacteriota; class Patescibacteriia; order Patescibacteriales; family CAYMCJ01; genus CAYMCJ01. The sequence continues at coordinate 6,117 of CAYMCJ010000022.1, forward strand.
TAGGTTCAAACGACCGTTGGAATTTGAATGCCAGGCCGCAGTTCAAAAACCGCGGCTTTTTTATTTTGCCAAAGCATTAGCCCCGGCTGAAATTTCGGCTATTTCGGCCGTAATGCTGGCCTGGCGAGCCTTATTATAAAATAACGTTAATTCGCTGACTAAATCTCCGGCCGCCTCGGTTGCCTGATGCATAGCGGTCATACGGGCGCTGTGTTCGGAGGCGTTTGATTCCAGTAAAGCCTGAAAAAGCTGGACTTCTATTAAACGTGGAATCATCTCATCCAAAACTTCTCTCGGGCTGGGTTCAAAAGTATACTCATAAATAAATTCAGCATCTTTTAAATATTTCTCCTCCTTTTTTTCTATAAATTTTTTATCTAGACCAAGTCTGGTATCTTCGCCAACAACCCCCAAATACTCATCACGGGCATCAATATCAATAGGTAATATCTGTTTAACCCGCGGAATTTGTTTGCTGGCGCTGACAAAATCGGTATAAGCCAGCATTATTTTATCATATTTACCATTTAAATAATCTTCTATAATCATTTTTGCTACCGGCACAATTTCGGTTACTTCGCTTACTAAATCCAATTTAGTAAATTCGGCTACTATATTATGGCCATGATAGTGCTTAACCGTTTTCCCCTTTTTCCCCATCAATATGAACTCCGCCTCTATATCTATTTTTTGTCCGCGGTGCTGATGTTTAACTATGGAATTCTGTACTTTATTAACTATGGCTGTATTAAAACCGCCGCATAAACCGCGATTAGAAGTAATCAAAATAATACCAACCTTTTTTATTTTCTCGCGTGATGTTAACAAGGGGTGTCTATCGCTGTCATTGGCCACGGCTTGAACTAAATTTAAAACCGTCGCCCAGCTTAAATTGGCATAAGTCCTGGTTTTAAGTACGGCTTCAACCGCCCGTCTCATTTTAGCGGCCGATACCATTTCCATAGCTTTAGTAACTTTTTTAGTATTACTAACTGATTTTATTCTACGTTGTATATCTCTAGTGTTCGCCATAACAAAGTTATAAAGTTAAAAGTTATAAAGTTAAAAGTTACTTTATAACTTTTTTATTTTTCACTGCTTTTCCCCTCATTAATCAAATAATCAACTGTAGATTTATAATTATTGATTAATTTAATTATATTTTTTTCAAGTTTTTCATCCAATTCACCCCTTTTTTCAATTTCTTCTAAAATATCTTTTCCGTTATTGGCAATATATTTATATAAATCTTCTTCAAAAAGCCTAATTTTATCAACCGGCACATCATCCAACGAGCCGGCGGTAGCCGCTAAAAATATTATAACCTGATTGGCTACCGGCAAAGGCTTGTATTGGTCCTGCTTAAATATTTCAACCAATCGTTTGCCTCTTTCCAGTTTAATTTTTGTTTCCTCATCTAAATCAGAGCCGAACTGGGCAAAAGCGGCTAATTCGCGATATTGGGCGGCTTCTAATCTTAACTTTCCGACTACTTTTTTCATAGCCTTTATTTGCGCCGCGCTCCCAACGCGGGAAACCGACAAGCCGGCATTTACAGCCGGGCGATTACCCTGATAAAATAAATCCGGTTCCAAATAAATCTGCCCGTCAGTAATGGAAATAACATTGGTTGGAATATAAGCGGAAACATCGCTGGCCTGAGTTTCAATAATCGGCAGGGCGGTAATGGAACCGCCGCCATTTTGTTGGCTTAATTTGCAGGCTCGTTCCAAAAGACGGGAGTGAAGATAAAAAACATCGCCCGGATAAGCTTCCCGGCCCGGCGGGCGGCGTAAAAGCAAGGAAATTTCACGATAGCTAACAGCGTGCTTGCTTAAATCATCATAAATTATTAAAACATCTTCGCCTTTATCTAAAAAATATTCAGCCATAGCGCAACCGGCATAAGGGGCAATATAAGCAAGTGAAGCCGGATCAGAAGCGCCGGCTAAAACCACGGTTGTATATTCCATGGCTCCGAATTCTTTTAGTTTGGCGACAATATTGGCTACTTTTGATTCTTTCTGCCCGATAGCCACATAAATACATTTCATATTTTGACCTTTCTGATTAATAATGGTATCAATGGCGATGGCGGTTTTGCCGATTTGCCTGTCTCCGATAATCAACTCTCTCTGACCCCGGCCGATCGGTATCATGGAATCGATGGCTTTAATACCGGTTTGAACCGGTTGGCTGACCGACTCGCGGGTAATAACACCCGGAGCAATTTTTTCTACCGGGTAAAATTTATCAGTTTCAATATTTCCCTCTCCATCTATAGGTTCGCCTAAAGGATTAACTACTCGTCCGATTATGGCTTCACCCACCGGAACCTCTAAAATTTTTTTTAAACATCTAACTTCATCACCTTCCTTAATTCCGACAAAATCACCTAAAATAATCGCTCCCACGCTATCTTCATCTAAATTTAAGGCTACTCCGTAAACATTGCCTTCTTTAGTATTAAATTCAAGCATTTCGGACATCATAACATCCGACAAACCCGATATCCGGGCAATGCCGTCGCCAACTTCCATTACTTTACCGACTGTTTGTTCTTTAATTTCCGACTTAAAATCATTTATTTGTTTTTTTAGTTGTTCCACGATAAAATCTTTGGTATTAGACATATTTATTTAGAAATTAGAAATTAAAAATTAGAAATTTGATAATGAATACAAATTGCTAATTTCAGATTTCAAATAATTATTTTACCATTTTATTTTTTAAATCAGCCAATCTTGTCCTTAAACTTCCGTCAATTATTTTATCTTCATATCTGATAATCACCCCGCCTAAAATATTTTTATCCACTATCTGCCTGATTTCAGTCCTTTTCGCTTTGGATAATTTTATAATATAATTATTCAATGAATTAATAATTTTATTATCAAATTTCCGCGCGCTTATAATTTTAGCGGCCACAATCCCCTCTTCCCTATTCCAAATTTCGGTAAAATTAGCCACAATTTTATCAATTTTAAAAATATCATTATTATTTACTAAAATCCTGAAAAAATTTTTTATCGCCTCTTTAATCTGGCTGTCTTTTTTCCCCTTAACAACCTCATATAAACTCTGGGCGTATTGTTTAGCGGTAATATTCATAACTTTCTACAATGAATAACTATTTTATAATCTTTTTTATTAAATCACTTTCTTTTTTGCCGTCCATTTTCTCTTCCAAAACTTTACCCACGGCCGCTATTACCAGGTCGGACACTTCTTTTTTTATCTCTTTTAAGGTTTTGGCCTTTTCTACTTGCATTTTGGCCTTTTCCCGTTCAATAATCTGGCCGATATCTTCCTTGGCTTTGACTATCATCTCCTTCTCTTTTTGGTCCGCTTTAGCGCCGGCTTTCTCTAAAATATTATTAGCTTCTTTTTGGGCTCTGGCTATAATAATTTTATATTCTTCTTCCGTAACTGTTAATTTTTCTTCAATTTTTTTGGCGTCATCAATGCTTTTTTCAATCTTTTTGGTCCGGTCGGACATTACTTTTACCAAAGGTTTTAAGGCAAAAAAATACAAAACAAAAAATACGATGCCGAAATTAATAACCTGGGCCAACAATAATTTTATATCAATATGAAATGTTTCAATTAATGAATCCATATTCTCAAATATCAATTACGAATTACAAATTACGAATTATTTTAATGCTTAATTCATAATTGATATCTAATAATTCGTAATTTATTTAATAATCTTACCTCTGCTCCAGACCAAACCGGAGCAGTTCGTAAAACTACCAAATTTTATTCATTCAATATTCGTTAAAATTCGTGTTTTACTACTTAATACTAAAAGCAATAACCAGGGCATAAATAGCAATAGCTTCGGCAAAAGCGGAGGCCAATAGCATTGGAACTAAAATTTTTCCAACCGCTTCAGGGTTCCGGCCAATTGCTTCCATTGCTTTAGCGCCGATAAACCCGATGCCTAAACCAGGTCCGATAGAGCCTATGCTGATAGCTAAAGCCTTAGCTAACATTACATTTTCCATAAAATTAAAAAGATAAATAAGAAAAATAAGATAAATAAGATATAAAATTCATATCATAATTTCTTATTTTTCTTTTTATTCTTATTTTACTTATTTTTTAATTAGTGTTCTTCGGCGGTCGTGCTCATTGTTAAATAAGCCAAAATTAGCATAGCAAATATTAAAGCCTGAATCAAGCCGACCAAAATTTCCAGAAACATAAACGGTATGGGCAAACCAAAGGCCAATAAAGCCGACATGGCGGCCAACAAAACTTCGCCGGCGAATATATTGCCGAATAATCGAAAAGAAAGGCTGGCTACCTTTGCCATTTCCCCGATAACTTCTATCAAACCGACAAAAGCCTTAATAGGATTAACCAACAATATAGTCGGCTCTTTTCTGATTTTCTTGGGAATTTCTAAAAATACTTTTATATTAATAAACTTATTTAAATATTTCCAGGCTCCGACCGACATTACTCCGAAAATATGGCTAGCCACCACCCCTATTATTGCCAAAGCCAGAGTTGTATTCAAATCAGCCGTGCCGCTGCGGAAATAAGGGATAAAAACTTTATGCCCGTGTTCGGAAACTACGCTGCCGACCGAACCTACGCCCGGCAGCAAACCCAGCCAGTTGCTTATTAAAATCAATATAAAAAAACTAAAAACAAAAGGGAAAAAAACCAATGATTTTTTTCTTGAGCCGGTAACCGAATCAAATATATCCAAAAAACTTTCCACCACCATTTCAAAAATATTCTGCAAGCCGCGGGGAATTAATTTAATTTTTGATTTTATAAACAGCGATAAAATAACAACAATAAAAACAACCAACCAGGTATTAAACAACGAATTTGTTACGGCAAAATCCTTTATCTTAAAAATCGGCTCGGCAAAAAGAGTATTTTCATGGCTGATTTCCTCCTGAACCCCTGTTTCAATATTTTGAATTTCATTATTGAATGCCTGCGACATATATTATTAATTTAGATTTTTATATTTGACCGCTTATCTTTATTTTTTGGTTGTTCTCCTGTTTTCTTATATTCTTTAGCGGTAAAAATTATTAAGGCAAAAATTGAAATAATAAAAGCCAGACCAACCGAAATCAAAAACAGCCAAGGTTCGCTATTGTATTTTTTATCAAGCCATTTTCCTATATATACTCCGGCCAATATCGGCATCACTATCCAAACCGACAAACGGGCAAACAAAATCAGAGCCGGCTGCCACCAGGCTTTAACTATGCCATTATCGCCTAAATTACTTTTTTCTTTATATTTACTATCCATGGCAACAGCTTTTTATCAACGCTCTTTAAAAAAATAAAAACCCGTACTTTATTATGCAAATATTTTTGTAGCACAATTTTTTATAATAAAGCAATGGGTAGACACAACTGCTTAACCTTTTTTCCAATTTTCAATCTAATTTAACAATATCAAATTTATTGATTTAAGTCAAACACGCACTACGATACACGAAATTACTTAATTACAACTATTTACTATAATTTACAATAAATTACAAACCAAAAGCAAAAAAGTAAACAGTTGTAATTTGTTATAAATAGATAACTAATTCATTAATTTGCTAATAATACTTTAGTTTATATATTAAATATTTTTCTGGCATTTTGGGTTGTAATTTCAGCTACCTTCTCCAAACTTAAATTTCTTATCTCGGCAATCCGTCTGGCTACATATTTAACCAAAATCGGCTCATTTCGCTCGCCCCGGTATGGCTCCGGAGTCATATAAGGGCAATCGGTCTCAATCATAAATTTATCAGGCGGCATTTTGCGTATTAAGTCATCCCATTGCTTGCTAAAAGTAATCAAACCGGTAAAGGAAATAATTAGACCTAAAGAAAAATATTGCCAAGCCAAATCCTCGTCACCGGAAAAACAATGCATTACTCCCCAGGGCTTCTTTAAATTTGTTAAATTCCTGTTTTCTTTTTTGAAATCCTTTAATATTTTAAGCAGGTCATCATGCGCCTGGCGACAATGAATAATTACCGGCAAACCTAAATTTATGGCCAGATACAACTGTTTAATAAAAACATCCTTTTGTTTTGATTTTATTCTGCTTACATTATCGGACAAATTTATATGATAATAATCCAGCCCAATTTCGCCGATAGCCACCACTTTTTCAAATTGAGCCATTTTTTCATAAACATCATAACTAAATTCTTCCGCCCGAGTCTTAAAACTATATTCGGAATCTTCATCTTCCGCCATTATTTCCTCTAAATGTATTGGATGTATTCCTATGGCCGCGTAAACGCCTTTTTCATATTTATTGGCAAAATCAAGCGCTCTTTTTGAAGTCTTATATTCGGAGCCAACTAAAATCATCCAGGTATTTTCACCCAACGAATGCCTGATAACCTCGTCGGCATCGCTTTTATAAGCGTTAAAATTAACATGAGCGTGTGTATCTATAAAAGTCATAATAATTACAAAAACAGCCAATCCCATCTACTTTAAGAATTAGCTGTCTTTTTTATATTTTTATTGATTCGGCTGTTCTCCAGAGCTGTCGGAAGTATCCTCGGACGATTGAGCCTGCTCTTCCTGTTCACTAGCTCCTGAATCTCCCCCGTTTTCAACCGGCCCTTCCTTATCAGCGGCTACTCCACTCTTTTTTTTACCTTTAAAAAAATCAAAAAATCCCATAATGGTTTTTTATTAATAATTAAACTATTTATATTTTACCATTAATAAAAATAAAAGGCAAGCAATGTATTTGAAATATTACTATATTTAAGCTATGATATAAGCATAAATATTATTAACTATAATATGTCTAAATTTATTATTAACGGCCCGACCAAATTAAAGGGCGAAATTAAAACTAATGCGGCTAAAAATTCCGCTGTCGCTATTCTTTGCGCCTGCGCTTCAATTAAGGGCACCACTATTTTAACCAACGTGCCTGTGATTGAAGAAGTGAAAAGAATCATTGAAATTTTGACTTCAATCGGCCTAAATTGCAGTTGGCTCGACCAGCACAAACTTAAAATTATTAATTCGGGAAATTTAAAGACCGAAAAAATCAATAAACAATCATTTATTAAAACCCGCTCGGGAATTTTGCTGGCTGGTTCTTTGGTGGCCGGTCTGGCAAAATTTAATCTTCCCAAACCTTCGGGTTGTAAATTAGGCAAAAGAACCGTTAATCCGCATATCATCACTCTGGCTCACCTGGGAGTTAGCTTAAAATGCACTAATAAATTTTATAAAATCGCCAGAAAAAAATTGAAAGCAGCCAATTTTACAATGTATGAATCAAGCGATACGGCTACGGAGACCGCTATTATGGCGGCCTGCTTGATTCAAGGAAAAACCGAAATAAATATGGCCTCGGCAAATTATATGGTCCAGGATTTATGTTACTTTTTAAAAAAAGCCGGCGCCCGTATTAACGGCATCGGCACCAATAAACTAACTATCTCAGGCGTAAAAAAATTAAAACCGGTTTTAAATTATCCTATAATGCCGGACCCGATTGAAAGCATGGCTTTTATTTCGCTGGCTATTACTACTAAATCAAGCTTAAATATTACTCACTGTCCGTTTGATTTCTTAAGTTTAGAACTTGAAAAACTGCGATTAATGGGACAGAAATTCAAATTAAGCAAACTTTATAAATCAAGTAATAAAAAATTTAACCTAATAGATATAAAAATTACTCCCTCGCCTTTAAAATCACTACCCGACAAAATCTATGCTCGGCCCTTTCCCGGCTTAAATATTGATAATCTCCCTTTGTTTGTGCCAATTTTAACGCAAACCAAAGGAAAAACCCTAGTTCATGACTGGGTCTATGAAAATAGAGCAATTTACTATACTGAATTAAATAAATTAGGCGCTAATATTGAATTACTTGACCCGCATCGCGCCTTGGTAACCGGTCCCAGTGCTCTAAGAAGCGCTGAAATTATTTGCCCGCCAGCCCTGCGACCTTCAATTAATCTTTTGATTTGCATGCTGGCCGCCCGGGGAAAATCAATTTTAAGAAATTCATATTCTATTGACCGCGGTTATGAAAATATAGTAGACCGGTTAAAAAAACTGGGGGCAAACATAGAGAGGGTGGATGTTTAAAATCTATTCATAATTTGAAATTTTTTCTTTATGACTTTAAAAATTAGAAGAACTATATTTCTGATTTTTATGGCCGCTTTTATTGTAATCGCGCCGCTTATTTCTTTCTACGCCGCCGGTTATAAAATAAAATTAAGCTGGCCGATGGATATAAAACAAATACTGCAAAAAACCGGCATGTTTATTTTTGATACCAAGCCGTCAGGAGCAAAAATATACATTAATAATAAACAGCGCCAGCAATTTCTTACAAAATATTTTTCAGGCAAAAACGGAAGCTTCATAAAAACACCGGCTAAAATAAAAAATATTCTTCCCGGCGAATATGATGTTAAGTTAGAACTGGAAGGATTCTGGCCCTGGCAAAAAAAATTATCAATCTATCCCGGCCAGACAACAATTGTTGAAAATATATATTTATTCAAAAAAGATTTACCAATGAGAATAAACGAGGCGGCGATACAGAATTTTTTTATTTCCCTTGATAAAAAATTTCTATTGCTGGAAGACGATAAAAAAATAATTGACCTTAACAACGAAAATAAAATAATAGAACCGCCTGATATTATAGATAAAATTCAAACCGTAAAATGGTCTCCTGACAACAAAAAAATTGTAATAAATACAACAATTTTTTATATCAATGACAATAACATCAATAGTTATATATCATTGGACAAACTGATTGGAAAAGATATTAAAAATATAAAATGGAACGAAAACTCCAACGAAATTTTTTATCAGGACAACAATTCAATAAATTCATTTGATCTAAACTCGCGCCACAGCAAAACAATGCTGGACAATGAAGCTTGTTATGAATATTTAATTAAAGATAATTACATTTTTCTTGTTTCAAATTCCGACAAATCAACTGAATTAAAAATATTCTCATCTAAAACAAAAGAATTAATAAGAAAAATTGATTTGCCGTTCAGCCTTGAATATAAATTTATAAATTCCGGCCACCAGACTCTGAATTTGATTGACGCAAAACATAATATTATTTATCTGATTGAACCGTTGGCAAAAATTAATCCGATAAAAGATGTAATTAACAATATAAAATATACGCAATGGATTGACAATGAACGTTTACTATATGCCAATGATTTTGAAATCTGGCTGTATAACTTTAACAATTATAAAAAAACTCTGTTAACCCGCATCAGCCAGCCGATTAATGAAATAGCTTGGCACCCGAGCAATAATTATGTGATTTATTCAACCGACAAAAATATAAATATTATTGAGCTTGACGAACGGGAAAAAAGAAATATAACAAAAATTATCAGCCTTGATAAAATATCTTCACTATTTTTAAACAAAAAGGGAGATATATTATATTTTATGGCTAAAATCGGCAATCAAACCGGCCTGTATAAATTGGCCATACAGTGATAGCGGGTGCCGGGTGCTGGTTTTTTGGTTTTGATGTTAGGAATTTTTGAAATAAAAAATCCTTACTGTTTATACAGTAAGAATTTTTAGTATAAATATTAATTTTATATTATTTTATTTTTATATTCTTTTATCACTTCTCTTAATTCTTTTCTGTCAAGCGCGTATTCTAAAATCGCTTTTAAATAATTTATCGGGTCGCCGGTAGTAAGCCACTTCCCGCCTTTAATTTTTTTGGCGTAAAATTCTCCTCCGCTCTTAACATATTTTCTAATAGCGTCAACTATCCAAAGCTCATTTCCCTTGCCCGGGGGCGTATTTTTTAAAATATCAATTATATTCTGATTTAATATCATACGGCCGAAATCCGCCAAGGCCGACGGCGCTTCCTTAACTGACGGCTTTTCAATAATATCATTCAGGCGCATACTTCCTTTTTTTAATTTTACAATCCCATAACGGTCAACCTGATTACGAGGCACTTTCTGGACGCCGATCATCAAATGACCGGTCTTATTATAATCGTCAACCATCTGCTTGGTAAAAGAAACTTTAGATTTTACCAAATCATCACCCCAGACATAAATAAACGGCTCACCATCAACCAGGCTGGCGGCGGACAAAACCGGTGTGCCGTTGCCGTAGGACCCTTTCTGCCTGATGTAGACAAAATTGGCTAAATCAGCTATTTTTTTAATTTTAGCCAATAAATCATCTTTACCAGCCTTTTTTAACTCATCAACCAAGGCCCAATTATAATCAAAGTGGTCTTCCAGAGGTTTTTTATCCCAGCGGGTAACAAAAATAATATCCTCAATTCCGGCCGCGGCTAATTCTTCAACTACCAGCTGGATTATCGGCTTGTCAATAATCGGCAGCATTTCCTTGGGCATTGACTTGGTGGCCGGCAAAAGCCTAGTACCGCTACCGGCCACAGCCACAATCGCTTTTTTTATAGGTTTAAACATAATTTTATTTTTTATTATTAATTTTTATAAATATTTTTCTAATAAACCCACTTTCTATCCCTACAAATCAACAAATCAGCTACGAATATTACAAATTCTATTCGTGATATTTGTAGCTAATTTGTAAATTAGTAGTGGCCCCATTTTCGTAAATATCTAAGCCAGGAAACAATATGGTGGCGGGCGGCTTTATTCCAAAAAAATTTATACCAAGGTGTTTGAGCGCTTTCCCTGATATGATTATGAATTATTTTACTTTCAGGAAAATATACTACTTTCCAGCCTTTTTGCCAGAACCGCCGGCAAAGGTCAGTATCCTCAAAATAAAGGAAAAATCGCTCGTCAAAACGACCGACTCGCTCCAGCGCCTTAGCCCGGCAGAAAAAAAACGAACCCAAAAGCCAATCAACTTCATGTTCGGTATTATGGTCAAAATCCTCCATTAAAAATCTTTTTAAATCTTTTTGGCCAATTTTAGTTTTACCCAAAAACGTACGACGATAAAGCGGCGTTAAAAGGCTATACCAGCGATAGCAGGAGGCCTGCACGGTTTTGTCGGGATAAAACTGCTTCGGCCCGGCCAGGCCGACTTCGGGATTTAATTCCATTAATTCATGCATTTTTTTAAAAGTATCAACAAAAGCGATCGTGTCCGGATTCATTATAACAATATATTTTCCTTTGGCAACTTTTAAGCCAACATTATTGCCGGCGCCCATGCCTAAATTATTTTTATTTTGAATAAATATTATTTCCGGATACTGCCAAGCCAATATTTCGCCCAGACTGTCCCCGGAATTATTATCAACCACAATAATTTCATATTTAAGGCCGTTAAAATCAGCTTCCTTAATTGATTTTATGCAATTTAAAACCAGCCCCCGGCTTTTGTAGTTTAAAATAATAATGCTTATGTCCATCCAAGTTTAAAGTTATAAAGTAAAAAGTTATAAAGTTTTAATAAAACCTGATAATAATTTTAAAATTTCAACTATCTGACTATATAAATTTTAAATTCATCTTTACTTATGTAATTTAATCTTAATGCTATATATAACATTGATATTACTTCAGCGCAAGAACCTTTAGCAATAAATAAAAAGTTTCTAAATTCTTTATTTGTGTTTCTTTCAAATCCTTCGGCAATATTGTTCATAATTGAAATTACGGCTCTCTGAATTTGATTTATAAAATTATAATCTCGGCAATTGCCAAATAATTTATAAACCAGCATTGTTAACTGCCCTGCTCTTTGCCAAGCTAAAATATCTTCAAATTTTTCTATTTTCATATAACTTTCAACTTTATAAACTTTATAAACTTTCAACTCATTCACCACCAAATTATTCTTTTCACTACCTGCCAATATAGATTGAAGACTGGATTAACTAAATAACGTAAAATCGGATTGTCTATTTCCTGAAATAAAATCTGGCCGGAAAAATTTTTTATTATTTGCCTATCCCCTATTTTTCTAATTTTTTTTATTTTTTGCCGGTTATGATAAATTTTTATCCAGCTTCCCGGCTTTAAAAAATATCCGTAAACCTTTAACTTTTGTCCTAACCAGCCGGAAAAAATTGAAAATAAAAGCAAGCCCAAATCCATAATAATTAAAGCCGGCAGAATTAACAAAATAGTAAAAAATTTATAAAAAGTAAATACAATAATATACCTATTCCTTTCCATATAATAAACCATCCGCGCGCTCCGTTTAAAACTATATTTATGATAAACTATTGATTTCGGCGCCAGTACGATTTTATAACCAGCCAATTTAGCTTTCCAGCCGATATCAATATCGTCGTGATACATATATAATTCCTCGTTATAGCCGCCTATTTTATCAAACACTTCTTTTTTTATAATAAACGAGCAGCCGCTGGCATAACCTTTTATTTCCGGATAGCCGTTAATTTCCCGGTCCAACTGATTATAGCCGTCAGTAAAACCAAAGCCCAAGAAATTAATAATATTTCCCAGACTGTTTATCCTATTATTTTTATATAGTAATATTTTTGATTGTGCCAAACCGATGTTTTTATCGCTTTCCACCGCCTTAACCAGTTCCTTCAACCAATTATTATCAAATTTAGTGTCCAGATTGGCAATAATAAAATAATTACAGCCGTCCCCTATGGCTTTTTTTATTCCGGCGTTGTTAGCGGCGGCATAATTTCCGTCATTTCTGGGAATAATTATGGCCTCGCTGAAATGCTCGCGCAAATAATTTCTGGATTCAGCCGAGGAAGCATTATCCACGATATATATTTTAAATAATTCTTTTGGATAATCCTGCGCTCTCAAACTATCCCGGCAGTCGGTTAAAAAACGTTCGGCATAATCCTTATAATTTATTAAAATTATTCCAACTTTTTTATTCATAAAGGACTCTTAATATTCTTTAAAGCAGGGTTTGTGACCTTAGTATAAATTTGCGTTGTTCTTATATTCTGATGGCCTAATAATTCCTGCACATAACGGACATCTACGCCATTCTCTAAAAGATGCGTAGCAAAACTATGGCGCAGAGAATGAAAGGTGGCATCTTTTTTTATTTTTGTTTTTGCTAAAGCATTTTGAAAAATTTTTTGCAAAGAAGTGGTTGTTAATTTTCCTCCGCGGTTGCTTTCAAATATTAAATCATTCCCATTTTTGCCGATTATTAAATTATTATAGTCATTTTTTAATTTTTCCGGAAAAATTGTTATTCTATCCTTTTTCCCTTTGGCATTTTTAATATGGATTATTAATTGGCCAAAATCAACATCCTTCACCCTAAGATTTGTAATTTCACTTACTCTAAGCCCGGCCGCGTATCCCAGAGAAATTATTGTTTTGTGCTTTAAATTATTTATGTTAGAAATAATATCTTTAATCTCTTTTCTTGAAAGAACAACCGGTAATTTTTTATTTCTTTTAGCGCATTTAAAATCCATTTTATCTTTGACATTTAAAACTTCACGATAAAAAAATTTTATTGAATTTAGGGCCAAATTAACGGTTTGTGAAGATTGCCCTTTTTTAAATTTGTGTAAAATAAACAACTCAATTGCCTTGTTTTTATCTTTTACATTCTTATTCTTGGAGAAAATAAGATATTCTCTTATATAGAATATGTATGATTTAATTGTTTTTTCACTGTAATTTCTTAATTTTAATAAATTTTCAGTTTTCTCCAAAAAATTTTGCTTATTTTCCGCCATATGATATAATTTTAACAGATATAATTAAAATATAACATAAGTTTGTATAACATACAAATTATTGCTATTAAAAAATAAAAAGTTTGTATAATAACCAGTTATATGAAATATGCTTTTCTTTTTACGGCTAACGCCTTACACTTTTCTATAATGAACAAATTTTATTTTTATTTTTTAAGAGGGGGGTATATG
>CAYMCJ010000023.1:0-18622 GCA_964388985.1 uncultured Gammaproteobacteria bacterium
ACCCCCTTAAGAGGTAGACTGCGGCAGAGACCGCAGTGTGAAAATATTATATTTACTATTATATTTTTTAATTATTAATTTTAATTTTTTATCTAAGTTATAGGCTTTATCTATAATTTTCTTCTCCTCTCCTTTTTTTGCAACACATATTAATTTTTTATAAAAAACATTAATATCATTACACTTAAAATACCGGATGACTACTCCTTTTTTATTTACAGCTAAAGCATTTGAAAATGAAAAACCAATAATGTCTTTAAACTTAACATAACCTTCGTTAGCATAATACAAACTAAGCAAGGAAATTTCTCTGCTTATAATTTTTTCCCATTTATTTTTCATAAATAACTTTTTTAAAATTTTCTAACAATCCCCCGTTCGGCATCCACTTCCACCCTGTCCCCGTCTTTTAAAACTTTAGTGGCGATTCTTACACCCACTACACAAGGCGTTTTTAATTCCCGGGCTACAATGGCGGCGTGGCAGGTGATGCCGCCATCATCGGTTATGATTGCGGCCGCCTTTTTCATAGCTGGCACTAGCGAAGGGAAAGTGGTGTGAGCCACCATTATATCGCCCTGATTCATTTTATCCATTTCTTCCGGTAAATTAACTATTTTTACTCTGCCGCTCACTTTTCCCGAGCAGGCACTTGTGCCTTCCAGATAATTTGTCTTTTTAATTTTTTCCTTTTCTAAATTTAATTTAGCTAAAAATTTTTTTGCTCTTTCACCGGCATATATAATTCCTTTATCATCTTTTTGATAATAAACGCTAAATTTTATTCTTTCATTTAAAATATCGGCCGGAAAACCACCCCTTTTTAAAGCCGGCGCCATTTCCCAATCAGCCATAAATCTAACCTGTTTTATTGATAAATTAAGCCGTCTGGCCACTTCCTTTAATATTTTATCTAAAACATACATACCGTGGAAAAGACAATTTTTCCGATAAGCTTTGAGCCGGATAATATCAGCCGCTATATTAAATATTTTTTTATTAGATTGATTTATTTGCAATTCTCTAATAATTTTTCTTTTTTGTTCCTCAACATCTTTTGAATAATTAATTAATTCATCAAGCCGCCTATTTATATTGAATTTTTGTCGTAAAAGTCCGGACCAAATCTGCAAATAATAATCCAGTTCATAAACCGGTCCGATATAAGTGAAAGGCGTCCACAGCCATTTTTTATAATGCCTTATTATTTTTCTTTTTAATTTAATATTGATTTTGTCCAAATCAGCCTTAATTTTTTCTACATCTTTTTGTAAAAAAATTCTTTTAACCTGTTTGTTATAGTTTATCTCTTTTAATATTTTAAGCGACTCTATTTCTTCCTTTATGGCCAGGCTTGGTTTTTCCGGCGTTGTTAAAATACTGAAAGTTTCCGCCAATTTAAAATTAGATTTTTTTTCTTTTAATATTCTGGCTAATTTATTTAATAAAAACTTGGAAAAATCTTCTCCGTCTGAATCCAGCCACCAAGTTGTAATATTGGAATAAGCATGGCTTATTTTTTGGTGGTCTGTTATTTTTTTGTGCAATTTTCCTAACTCATTATTTGTTAATTTGCTTAAATTTATTTCTAAAACAGATTTGGCAAAATTAAAATATTTTTTGTTATCTATATATGCTTTTTTGTGAATATTATTTATTAATTCTGGGTCTCTTATCATTACTTCTATTGTTTTTTTAATTAACCGGCGCAGTTCACTAGCAAGAACATAAGAGCCGATATTTTTATAGTCCTTTTGAACCCAGACTAATTCACGCAATATTTTTTTTCCAACAGTTTTTGATTGATAATAAATTAAACCGGCAATAGCCGGTGTTGCCATAAAATAGCTGCAATTTTCAATCTCAAAATTCTTCCGCCAAATTTTCTTGTATTGTTCTTTCATACATTAATCTATTCAAATTAATATTCGCAGTTTCGCATTATAATCATTCGCAATTCGCGGCATTCGCATTCTTATAAAACAGCTTAATTTCCAACAAAGGATTCGCATTAAGGGTTCATAATTAGTTTAAAAATAAGTAACTAACATTGAACCTATATCAACCCTTGCAATTTCTTTAGCATATCCGGCAACAGGGGGAGCAAAACATTAACAAATTTCAACAAAAACGGGGCAATAGACGAATTAGACAACAGGTTTCCGAACCAGGTGCCGATAAACGAATATTTGGCCGCCACATACAAAATCAAACCCAACACCAGCCCGCCTTCAATAAAGCCCAGAACCGCGCCGGCCAAACGGTTGATTGTCTTTAAAAAAGGAATGATGGAAATAATGTTAAAGGCCTTATCAAGAAGAGAGAAGCCGAATCCAATCAGCCGATTAATAATTATAAACAGCAAAATAAAGCAGATTACCTTGCCTAAATTGCCATAGCCGAAAAAAAGATTTTCAGCCCAATCAAAAACCGCTAAATAATAGCGGCTGGCCAGCCAGGCTCCGGCTACGACTCCGGCCAGCGAACCCAAAGTTCTTATTAGGCCGAAAAACAGGCCGTAAAACACGAAACCGGCTAAAATAATTAATAACACTACGTCAAAAATAACCATACTCATAGTTGTCATTGCGAGCGAATCCGCCCTGGGCGGATGAGCGTGGCAATCCCGTAATCAAAGCTACTTTCTCGGGATTATTACGTCGCTTCGCTCCTCATAATGACATTATAGATATTATTTAATTTATTATTAAATACGCGGGAACAACACATTACCCTTCTTAACTTTAGTTCCCGGCTCCAGTCCACCCCAAACAGTCGCTTCCTTAAAATCTTTGGCCAATTCTTTACTCGTCTCTAATCCCAAACTTGTCCAAATCTTTTCCGCGGTTTCTGGCATAAACGGCCACAACATCCAGGCGATAATTCTAATACTTTCCAGACAATTATATAAAACAGCGGCTGTTTTTTCTTTATCTTCTTTTATTAATTTAAAGGGTTTATATTCACTTATATAAATATCTATAGAATTAATCCGTTTCATTACCAAGAGCAGGGAAAAATATAAATCAAAATCTTTTTTTATTGAATCTATATAATTATTTACACCTACATCTATTATTGTCCTTAAGGTAGTTTTATTTGAAGCAACTATAACTGGACTCTTTCCCACGGCCACATCTTCATAGTCAATATTATTGGGTACTTTCCCGTCAAAATATTTCTCTGTCATAGTTAATGTTCGTGCCGCCAAATTCCCAATTCCATTGGCCAAATCCGCATTATACTTCTCATCAAATTTCTCCCAACTAATATCGCCATCATGACCAAAAGGAGTTGCGCTCATCAGCAAATACCTGGTTCCGTCCACGCCATATTTTTTTATCATCTCCTCTGGCGCAATTACATTTCCTACAGATTTACTCATTTTTTTGCCCTCTATTAAAAAATAACCGTGCACGAAAATCTCTTTCGGCAAAGGTAGCCCTAAAGACAAAAGCATAGCCGGCCAGATGGTGGTATGCACTCTTAAAATATCCTTGCTCATCAGCTGAATATCCGGCGGCCAAAATTTTTTATATGGAGGCTCAGCCTCCAAATTGGAGGCTGAGCCTCCTTTAATATCTCCTTCCCAACCCAAACCGGTTAAATAATTTAAAAAAGCGTCGGCCCAAACATAAGCCGTGTGCGATTTGTCCCAAGGCAGAGGTATACCCCAGTTTACGTTTTTCCTGGAAAATGATACGTCTTTTAAACTTTCTCTTTTATAAAAACTAAGTATTTCATTTTTCTTTTCTTCGGGCCTGATTTTAAATTCATCATTTTCTATCTTTTTAATTAACTCCTTCTGATATTTACTTGTCTTAAACATATAGCTTTCTTCACTGACTTTTTCCGGTACAGTGTCATGTTCCGGGCATTTACCATTAACTAAATCTTTTTCGCTTTTAAACTGCTCACAACCCTGGCAATACAATCCTTCATATTTTCCTAAATAAATATCTTGCTTTTCATACATAAATTGCAGGGCTTTTTGCACGGCCTTGATATGCTCTTTTTCCGTTGTCCTGATAAAACGGCTATGGGAAATATTTAATTCATCCCAGGCAAACTTAAATTTAGCCGCTACTTCGTCAGCAAATTCCTGCGGCTTTTTTCCGCCCGCCTCGGCCTTGGCTTCAATTTTAGCGCCATGTTCATCCGTACCGGTTAAAAAGAAAACCTCATCGCCAATCATTTGGTGATAACGGGCGATTACATCAGCCGCCACCGTAGTATAAGTATGCCCGACATGAGGACTGGCATTTACGTAATAAATTGGAGTAGTAATATAAAACTTTTTGTTCATACAATAAACACACTAATTAAACGAAAAATTACGAAACAAACGAATGCGTTATTTTTATTCTATTTGTGTTTTACGATCATTTGTATAGATTATTCTTTTTATATATAATTTTGGACTTCTAAAATTAACAAAAATACCTAATTCAAAATTACTAACTCTCAAATAACTATATATTTGGTCAATAAAATTTTTTGGTATAATATCTACTGCTTTTATTTCTAATATTATTTTTTCTTCAATAATGAAATCTGGCTTGTAAGTTCCAATAATTTTCCCTGTTAGATGTGATTTTATATTAATATTTTTTTCTCTTTGATATCCAATTTTATTTTTTATTAATAATTCTTCAATCGCTTTACAATAAACTTTTTCTTTGTGGCCTGAACCATATATTTTTCTAACTTCCATCAAAATACCTTGCACTTTATAGCTTAACTCTTTATGCAAAATTTTCCCTCCTTGATACATAAAATTATTAAATTTAATTCGTTTATTTCGTAACCTTTCGCTACTTTCGTGTCTATCTCCCAATTATTACCACAAACTCCCCTTTTTGGTCGTCTTTGTTATTTTTAATTTGCTCAATTATTTTTTCTAATCCGCCCCGGTAAACCGTTTCATGCATCTTGGATAATTCCCGCGCCACCACTACCGAGGATACTGATTTTATTTTATCAAATCTATCTTTTGTAAATTTAAAATTTGAATTTAAAAATTGTTTAGAAATTAAAAATTGAAAATTAGAAATTGAATTGTTTTTCTCCAACTCAGCTTTAATTTTTAATATCCTCTCATTAAAATCATCAAGTTCTTCCAGCAATTTAATTATCCGATGCTTTGATTCATATATCACCACCGGATATTCGCTTTCTATAACTTTTTTTAAAAATTTCCGCCGGCCTTTTTTGTGAGGCAAAAACCCCATAAAAATAAATTTGTCCGTCGGAATGCCGGAGATGGAAAGGGCGGCTGTCACCGCGGAAGGTCCGGGTACTGATTCAATTTGCGCGCCGGCACCGAACTTTTCAATAACCGCCTGCACTAATTTTCCTCCCGGGTCGGAAATGCCAGGCGTCCCGGCGTCGGAAACCAAGGCTAAATTTTTACCCTTTTTAAGTAAATCCAAAATATAATCTACTTTTTTAATATCAGAATGCTGATGATAAGAAATGGTTGGCGTTTTTACTTCAAAATGATTAAGCAACTTTTTGGTTACCCTGGTGTCCTCGCACAAAATAAAATCAACTTCGGAAAGCATCCGAAGCGCCCTCATACTAATATCTTCTAAATTTCCAATTGGTGTTCCGACAATGTAAAGCATAATTATAATACGAATGCTACAAATTAATATGCAAATTCTGCAAATTACGAATTATGCGAATTTATACATAATAGATAAATAACTATTTGCATAATTCATAATTCGCAACATTCGCATACATTCGTCCCGCCACTTATATTTTTTTGTAGACGGGATCCCATCGTCGCCTCTGGCGTGACCCCGTAGAATGCGGTGGCCAAGGCGGTGATAGATTTGCATTATATTACGAGATTTCCTCTTTCCTCTCCCTGACGTATCTTGTCCACTGGTCGGCTATTTCCACAAATATCTTAAATGGGGCTTCAATAATAAAATCCAAGAAAAAAACAAAAACATTAATACGCGAAAATTTCTCCGAAAGCCATTTGCCGGCCGCGGTTATCGGTACATAAAAAAAATCGGCTACAAAACTGAATAAATTCTCTTTGGGCGGCAATAAAATATATTCCCGCACTCCTTTTCTTATTCTTAGGCTGAAAAAACTGACAAAAGCCAAAAAGAATAAAAATATAATTATACTGACCCAGCTGAAATATATTTTACTAAGTGCCCAAACCACCAAGCCGAAAGATATAAAAAAAGTAATGGCGTAGGTTACGCCGAAAAATATATTGATTAATTTTCCCCGTTTAACCGGCTGGCGCAAAATAAAAGGCTTTTTTCTTTCGTTTTCCGTAAAAGTTATTTCGTCAATTCCCTCAATAATTTTACCGGTATTTTTATCAGACGGAACTTTGGTAAATAAAACTATAAGAAATAATAAAAAGGCCGGGAAACCGATATTTATACCAAGAGAAACAGGATTCACCTCTTCCCCAAACCATTTTGTCGCCGGCACTTCCAAAATAATGGCCAAAATTGATTTTGTTAAAAAAATATAAATAATGCTCCTGACAGCCGAGCGCCAAAGTTTTGATTTAATTTTTTTATACTTCTTATTGCAAATATTTTTTATTTTTCTGGGAAAGGCTTTGGGGTCATTCTTGATAGAATCATAAGTTCCGACCGGGTCCTCCTCTATTACTTCGGTTAAAATTGTAAAAAAAACAGTATATCTGCCTATTATCCGATTTAACTGCCCGGTTAAAGGATGACTCAATTGTTTATCGACCGCTTCCTTCAAAGCGGTTATATTTTGGGCAATTTTCGCAATTTCTTCGTTAGTCGGCTTTTTCCATTTTGAATTAAAATATTTAAACAAAATTAAACTAAGCATATCCTTGTCAAATTTCAAAAGGTTGCGATAAATGCCTAAATAAATCTGTATTTCCAAATCTTTTTCATAAGGCAGATTTGATGGAAGTTTAATGTTCTTAACCAATATTTCATACATACCATTTACTACCGTCTTCTTAATTTTATCTATCCCTAAATTTTCCTCTATTTCACCGGCCAGCAAAGCAATAATCCAATTATTTATCGCGCTTTTCTCGCCCATCTCATCTTTTGCCTTGGCTATATCTTTTTTTATAAATCGCTCCGAAGGCCTTACTCGCGCCAGGCTGTAATTTCGCAATTTAAGATATTTTTCAATTATTTGGGCTATTTCGTCTTGTTTTTCTTCCGGAATTTTATTGTTCGGCAAATAACCGGCGCGGATAAGTTCGGTTAATAAATGTCTGGATATTTCTTCGCTCTTGCTTTCTTTCATTACGCCCTCAATAACAATCTGACGTTTTAATATCCGCTCAATCGCATTTTTTTCAAGTAAATATTCTTCTTTGTAATCAACGGAATTGCGGATTTTTTCGTAATAAAAGGCCATCTTGGAAATTAAAACCGAGACTTTTATTTTGGGGATATCTTCGTCAATTTCCTCTTTTTTATTTTTGTCATTATAAATAACCTGAAAAAGCCTTTTGGCATTTTCAGTTAAGGTTAAACTATCTCCTGATTTTCTGCTAATATTTGGACTAACCATAAATATATTATACTAATATCATTTTACCTCTATTTTTAAATAAAATCAATAACCGCCCCATAAAAAGGGACGGCCATAAACTGCTCTGCGGCTTAAAACCGAAGGGCATTAAATAAATTCATTTCTCCTGTGTTTTAAGAAAACGGGACAATTAATTAATTTGCATGTGCCCGCCCCGCCTCTCGCGAGAAACGGGGCGGTTGCGGCTTTTCCCGCCAGGGAAAATAACGTTATTTTACTAATTTAACTTGATTTTATAAATTTTCAAAATTTTCCGCAATCTTATTTTTCATCTCTTCGCTCCATTTATCGGTCCAATCGGTCGGAGGATAATCCCAAAATCTAATCGTATAAACAAAATTGCCTTTAGCCCCAACTTTTTGGTACAAACCTCTTTCTTCCTCGTTTGAATTGTTCCAATAATCATTACTAAATATTCTTATTGCTATCGGCTTGGCATAACTCGGCACTTCCTGCGGATAAGAAGTGTCATTGGTTGGCACAAAAATTTCAATGTCAGTAAAATCATCCGTGTTTTTTCTCTGGGTCTGATAATATATAAATTCCGGGGGAAGAACAAGCGAAAAACCCAAATCCTTATTTTGGTAATGGTAATTTC
This sequence comes from uncultured Gammaproteobacteria bacterium, assembly GCA_964388985.1. GTDB lineage: Bacteria > Patescibacteriota > Patescibacteriia > Patescibacteriales > CAYMCJ01 > CAYMCJ01. Next base: position 8,168 of record CAYMCJ010000023.1, read on the forward strand.
CGTCCTTGGCCAGCTCATCCATTAGTGGTTTCTTTCCGCAGCCTGACAATAAAATAATAAAAATTACTGAAAATAGTATAATTTTTTTCATAATTTATAATATTAAAACTTATGATAAAATAAAATTAACGGTTCATATTCTCTGCAAATTACAAATATTTTACGAATTTATGAATATTGGCCTAAACATTTATATTAATATTTATAAATTTGTACTTGATTTGTCCCGCCACTTTATTATATTTACTATGGGCGGGATCCCGTTTACCTCGCATATGCGATGGCCGAAGCGGTGATAATTTGTAGGGGATATTATTTTAAATATTTTATAAATTTATCAATTTCTTTTTTAAACACCCAAAACTTGTAGGCGCTATAAAAAAATACATAAGCAATGCAAATTATTATCAGTCCGACAACCAAACGAAGCATAAAATCGGTCCAGACTATCAATACGCTTAAAATTAACAATATCACCCCGGTGCTGGCCAAAGTAAAAATCATCCCGTTCATTTTTTTATTAATGGAAGAAAAAAAAATTTTCATATGAATTAATATTCCCATTTTTAGAAAAAAAAATTTCTAAAAACGGGTAAATTATAATTAAATAAATTTATATGCTTCTATTACTCACTATTTTAACCGCAATTTTATAAATTGACAAAATCAATTATTTAATCTAAAATTACTTATATATAATAATTAAACTAAAAAATTATGCCTGAACAATTTAAAAATCCGGAAGCAATGACTAACGATGAAGCGCAAAGGATAAAAGAGGAAATAGAAAGAATTGTTGCTGACCATAAAAATGCTGTAGAAGACAGTGGAATCGGTGTTATAGTAGAAGAAAGAAAAAAACACGGCCGCCCGTCTCCGGAAGAAGAAAACATCATGCATCTAATTCATGACTGGGTGCCGCGCTTAAAAAAACTGGCAGAAAAGGGCGAAGCAGATTCTAAATTAATTCAAGTAAGCGCTGAAACCGCCGCTGGAGCTTTGGAAAAAATAGGCATTGTTGACAGACTTGATGCAGAGCACACGGCATGGCTTGAAAATATTGTTGGTCGAAAATTAGAAAACAACCCAAAGTAACAACTAAACTTAACTTAAATTTTATAAAAACGCTTATTAAAGGGCGTTTTTATATTTTTTAAATTATATCCTTTTTAGCCATTTCAATAAAGCCCAGGCAATCATTCCGCCAACAACAGCTGTGGCCAGCTGCGGCCAGCTCATCATCTGAGCCACTTTTACGGCCAGCTCCTGTTTTATTAAAAGGCGGCTGACAAAATCAACACTAACAAACAAAAATATAAATTTTAAACCGGCGCCAACTATAACTCCCAACCAATAACCCTGAACCGTATCCTTGAAATTATTATAAACCCAATCAATGCTTAAAACTAAAATTACATTGCCAAGCATAATAAAAGGCACCACCGGCGCCAATATGGCCGGCAATAATCCGCCGGACAAAGCCATTAAACTGGGTAAAAGGCAAATTACCAAGGCGCTCCTGATTCCAACCAAAAACAAAGCTATAATTAAAATCGCGTTAACAATCGAGCCGGTTATCCATTGCAGATGAATAAAAAAAGGTAAAATCGTAGCCGCGCCGGCTAAACTTAAAAATTGCGCCATTGCCCGCATATTCACGCGAGCCATAGCTTGCTCCTTTAGATATTGCATAAAAAAAATAATTTTAATTTATCTATCTATTAAAATTATAACATAATCAATGCCAATAATCAAACCTTGCTTTTTTATCCTAAATATAATAAGATAAAATATCCCGCTAAAGATCGGCTTTAGTTGCGGAAAAAAAGTTCATTTACAATTTTTGCCTGTTAGTTTACCGATATGGCGATTAAAATTATTTGATTGCCGTATTGCCAAATGCTAACCCGGCGAAAGGGAGGACAAATCATGAAAGATGGCGAAACACTTAGGCTAATAAAACAAATCCTGGAAAGGCAAAAACAATTCAGCCAGCATGGAATGCAGGGACTGCTCGTTCACTTTCAGCTTTCAAATTCAATCGGTGAATTATTAAGTTGCGCCCTTCCGGTAGAAACATTAAGAGAAATTATACGCTCCGGCTTAGTTCAATATCTAAATTTAAACTTCGATGGCCCGCTTAAAGCCTTTGAAAAATCAACTTGGGCCGCAATTGAATTACTGCTGACAATGGGAACAAACATAGAAACCATAAAAAAATCTATCCCTCAAATTAATGAACCTCCGGATTTTTTCTATGTAGAAAATATAAAAGAATGGACTCCAGGCGTAATTTTTAATACCAATCTTTGGGCCCACAAACTCTTTAATATTGAAATACATGGAAAAAAAATGATAGAAGAGAATAGAATTTTTCGCGGTTTTTCGGATATCTTTAATAACCATCTTAAAGCTAAATTTGTACTTTTCCCGTTTGACGGCTATATATTAGATAATTCAGAATGGGAAAAACAGAAAAAAAATGTTCCGGTCAGAATTAAACAACAATTTAGAAAGCTTGGCCTAAACAGCAAAGTAACTCTGGCCACCATGCCGGAAACTGTTTTTCTATTAACCTCTCGTTTTATTAACCAGGGATTTTTCCTGCAAAATAAATGTGCATACATCAGGACTAATTCCTTTGCTGAAAACGGTGAGCAGATATATTTTTCGCATGACAGTAATCAAGGCCTCATAGTCTGCACGGAAAAAAATCTTTCAGACATAAATGAAATTAATATCGGCGTTCTCCCCTTGGTTACTCTTTGGGAGCAAAAATAAATCTCAAAAAACGCAAAGCCCGGACTTTTTAAAAGCCTGGGCCTTTTTTATTTTCTAACTTCCTTGCCCGCCCGCCCGCCGAATCAGCGAGCCGGGGGAATTACCTTTTTCTTTTATAACTCGTATGCAGTATTTTATGTTCTAAATCCCCTTTTTGTTTTTTTAACCATTGTAATACTGCTAAAACATTTTTGTTCTCATGCGCTTTCCTTATTTTCTTGCTTTTATCAATTTTATATAAAGCGGCTATTCTTTTCTCTCTTATTTCCGGAGTAGTTGGAATCGGCTGTCCGCCGCCGCCGATACAGCCGCCCGGGCAGGCCATAACTTCAATGTAGTCATAGGCAGACAATCTTTCCAATACCGGTTCAATCTTGCCGATGCCGTTCACTACCGCTACCCGCAACTTTTTCTTACCCATATCAACTGTTGCTTCCTTAATCCCGGCCAATCCCCGTACGTCTTTAAATTCCAATTTAGTTTTGCACAAATTAGTTCTATTCTTTCCGCAGACTATGGATTGAGCGGTGCGCAGAGCCGACTCCATCACTCCGCCGGAACCGCCATAAATATCCCCGGCGCCGCTATGACCGCCAAAAGGATTACTATTATTAACTTCTTTTAATTTTGAAAATTCAATATTATTTTTTTTAAGCATCCAGGCAAATTCTCTGGTGGTTAAAACATAATCAACCGGCCACATTCCTTTTATTTTTAATTCCGGACGAGTAGCCTCAAATTTCTTGGCCGTGCAGGGCATAACGGAGACGACTATAATATTTTTTGGATTTATATTCATCTTTTCCGCCCAATAAGTTTTTATAGCGCCGGCACTATGAATGTGCGGACTGCGGGCGGTCGTTAAATTAGAAATTAATTCCGGATGGTAAAATTCAACATATTTAACCCAGGCCGGACAACAACTGGTAAACATTGGCAATCCCCGCTTATCTTTTAACCGTTCCAATAACTCTTCGGCCTCTACTATGGTGGTTATATCAGCCCCAAAATTAACATCAAAAACATAATTAAAGCCAAGCGCCCGCAACCCCGCCGCCACCTGGCCGGTTACGATTTTACCATAAGGCAAATTAAATTCTTCGCCAAGACTCACTCTTATTGAAGGGGCAAATTGCGCCACTACTGTTTTGTTTTTGTTGTCCAATACTTTTTCCACCATCTCCCACTGTGCCTGCTCCTGGGCCGCTCCCACCGGGCAATGGACCGCGCACTGGCCGCAATAAATACAATCTATCTTTTTTCTTTCTCCTAAACGGCCGCTAACCGGCGCCACTTCCTGGTCAATTCCTTTTCCCTTTAACTCAAGATAATTTATATTCTGCAAAACCGAACAGGCGTCAATACAGTTTCGGCAATCAATGCACTGGGAGCCGTCAATCTCAACCGCATTGGCAAATTTATATATCTTTCTTCTTTTCTTGCGGTCAGCAAAACGTCTGATTTCAATTTTATATTTTTCCGCCAAATTCAATAGTTTGCAATTAACCCGCCAGATGCAATCGGGACATTTTTCAATATGCTCGGCAAAAATCAATTCAATGTTTAAATTTCTGGCTTTTTTTACCCGCCTGGAATCGGTCCTTATTTCCATTCCTTCCTTTACTTTTTCCTGGCAAGATATGGCCAATTTACTTCTTCCCTTAATTTCCACAACACAAATCCGGCAGTTGCCCTTGGGCGGAAAGTCGGGGTGTCCGCAAAGTCCGGGAATAAAAATATTATTCTCCAAAGCAACCTGCATTATGGTTTTCTCGGGACTGCATTCAATTAATTGATTATCTATTTTTATTTTTATCTTTTTCATATTTACATCTACAAATTACGAATATTTTACGAATATACGAATAATAGATTGTTTACCAATTTACAATTAATTACAATTATTTACTTTTAACACCCTTACAATTTATAAGTAATTTATTGTAAATAATAGTAAATGATTGTAATTAAATAGTTTGTATATTCATATAATATTCGTAATTCGTGGATTTATTTAAAACACTCACAAATTTTTTTATTATCCAGCCCGTTGATTTTAATCTTGCTATTAGGCAGGCCGGTTAAAACATTCTTTATATATGATTTAATCGGAACCGGCGCCACACAACCCAGGCCGCAAAACGAAGTTTCGGTTAAATTGTCAAGTAAATCGGAAAAAAGCGCCCAGTCGGTATTAGATGAATTCATCAGCTCAGTTAAACGGTAAATTCCTTCCCGACAGGGAGTGCACTGTCCGCAGGATTCTTCTGAATAAAAATCAAGCCATTTTTTTATTAAATCTTTGGGTTTATGCTTGGCCAGGCTGTAAATAGTTATGGAGCCGGAACCGCCAACCGTTTTTCGCAATTGGCCGCTATTTAAAATTTCACCGGAAGCATCGCCCCCGACTTGTACAAAAAAAGGAAACCCTGGTGTATTATTAGTTTCCTTTAAAATTTTTTCTATGGCCCAGTTTTCCGGATATTTATAAACTCCGGTATTTAAACAATCGCCGTTGATGGTATAAAATCTATTTCCCTTATATTCACTGTCAGCCACTAAACTAACATTATATAAAGTCTCTACATTATTTATTAATGTCGGACATTGCCAAAGGCCGCTGGTAACGGGGAAAGGCGGCCGTAATCGCGGTTCTATTCTTTTTCCTTCAATGGCATTTAAAATTGAACTTTCCTCACCGCCGATATAACCAGAATTAATTGGCTTAATAAAAATTTCTATCGGTTTATTATTAACTAATTTCTTTAAAATTTTCCCTAACTTTTTATAATATTTATGGTTAATATAAATAAAAGCTTTGTCAGCCGATAAAAAATTAATGGCAATTTTAATGCCAGCCATCACTTTCTCCCCGAAATTTTCTAAAATAAAAAAATCCTTGCTAACCCCGGGCTCTCCCTCAGAGGCATTGCAGACTACATATTTAATCTTTCCTTCGGCTTTTTTTACCATTTCCCACTTCTGCCCGACAGGAAAACAGGCGCCGCCGCGCCCAACTAATTTTGCTTTTTTAATTTTATCTAAAATACTCATAGCAAATTTCAAAATTACAATGCTAAAATCCAAAACATTTTAAAATCTATAAATATAAAAATTTTTGAATTTTGAAATTATAATTTTTAATTTATTTGTTATTTGTAATTTCAAATTTAAAATTTTATTAGAAATTAGGTGAATTGGAAATTAGAAATTATAATAATATAACATTTCTTTAAACCAATTTTTTCTTATTCACATATTCGCACAACTCCGCCAACCTATTGCTATATCCCCATTCATTGTCATACCAGGCCACTACTTTAACCAAATCTCCGCCAATCACTTTAGTCAGGGATAAATCAATAATGGCGCTGGCCGGATTGCCGATAATATCGGAAGAAACAACCGCTTCGCCGGTTGTTTGAACAAGGTTGCGGTAATTAGCGCTGGCGGATGCTTTTTTAAAAATCTGATTAACTTTTTTTTCGTCCACTTTTTTGTTGGTTACAAAAACAATATCGCACAAAGAACCGTTGGCGGTTGGTACCCGTATGGCCAAACCGTCAAATTTACCCTTAAGCTGAGGAATGGTTTTAGTGGTGGCGATAGCCGCGCCGGTAGTAGTCGGCACAATATTAACCGCGGCCGCCCGAGCCCGGCGCAAATCCTTGTGCGGCCCGTCAATCAAATTTTGGTCGGCCGTATAAGAATGAATCGTGGTCATAATGGCTTTCTTGATGCCAAAATTATTTTTAACAATAGCGGCCACCGGCGCCAAACAATTGGTTGTGCAGGAGGCCATGGATAAAATTTTATCGCTTTTTTTAATTTTATTTTCATTTACTCCCAAGACGATTGTCTTTATGTTCTCGGATTTAGCCGGTGCCGAAATAATCACTTTTTTGGCTCCGGCCTTAATATGGCCCCTGGCTTCTTCGCTGGTTCTAAACCGGCCGGTACATTCCAAAACAATATCTACTCCCAGCTCCTTCCAGGGCAATTTAGCCGGCTCTTTTTGGGCCAATATCATATACTTCCGACCGGCCACAATTATATTATTTCCCTTAAAACTGACAATTTTATTGTATCGGCCGTAAACACTGTCAAACTTTAATAAATGCGCCAAAATTTCAGTATCGGTCAAATCGTTAATGGCGACAATATTGGCTTTTATCTTTTTATCAAGCAGAGCCTTAAAAGTAGCCCGGCCAATCCGGCCGAAGCCGTTTATTGCGATATTTACCCCGCCAAATTTATTATTTTTTATAATTTTATTTGCCATATTATTATTTCCCGTTTAATATTAGCTATCCCAAAAATACCAATATCCAGCGGGGTCCATATATTTTTATAAATAATTATTAACAACTACAATTATAACACAAATTTTTTAAAATAAAAAAGGACAAACAAAAAAGCCCTTTTCCTCTGCTCCGCCACAGTCTCCAACGGGGACTGCGGCGATATCATTTCATCATTTCAACGGTTCTCCGCGCCCTTCAGTGTTTTCAGCGATTCAAGCCTCCCCTCGCCCGCGACGCCAAGAGCGGAAAAGGAGCCGGGGACGATAAAAAATACTAACTTCCCCGCTTAAACTTTGTCTTGTTAATATTTTCCAAAAACCGTAGTGTTGTTTTAACTGAAGGATTTGAGGTATTTATTAAAACAACCCGTTCGCCGAATTTATTAATTAGAGAACCTAAAAATTCGTCGCCCCAGGAGGGAGAAAAAACCTCAACTCCATCAAAATCAACTTCTATCTTTTCGTCGGCCGACACGTCTTTTAAAGACGGCAAAAAAGCGGCAAAGGCCTCTTTGCCAAACATTCTACCATTTAATAATGTCCCAAATTTTTTTAAATAGATAGTCATAAAATTAAAATTGAATTAATGCCAAGCAGCCGTGAAACTTAGTGGATGACTTTTTAATATTTAAATTTAGATCACCTTTTTGTATTTTAAGCTCGGCTTCACCGGTTTGGAAAAAAAGCCTTATTTCGTTACTAATTACCATCTCTCTAACATATTTTAAACCATTGCCCCGCGATTCCGGCGACCGTCCGGAAATAACTTCTGTAAACCCCGTCCTTAAAGCATCTATATCATTATTTAATTCCGGTTTAACTTTTCGCAAAGTTTTTAACATACCCTGTCCTCTATCCGCCAAAACGATTTTTTTCTTCTTTAAATCGTAAGCGAAAAAAATCCCCATAATATCCGGCCAGTTGCCAAAATTATGAGCAAAAGAATTATCGCCAATTTCTCCGGCTATGCTGGTAATTAAAAAATAAGTATCTTTTAAATTTTTTATTTTACTTAATTCATCTTTTAGTCTGGTTAATCGCGCCTGAAAGACAGCGGAATCTTTGCAATAAAAATCCGGCCGCGGTTCAACTCCGGTTCCACTCAAAACCCAATTCTTGACTGACTTAAATATGTCTTTCAAATTGTTTTTCGCATATTCTTCAATATCTTCTTTTTTATAATAACGATAATTATTTTTTCCGCGAACGGCAATCAAGCGGCCGCTCTCATCCCAGCGCCGCATAGTTTGTTCTGCAACGCCAAGCATTCGCGAAGCTTTTTGTATAGTAATTAATCCATTATCCATAAACATTATATAAATTTAACTAAACATTATACATTTTTATTATAAACCTTATACAAAATCTGTCAACCTTATATATTTTTATCATGCAAAACACTTAAAAAAACCAAAAGACCGGCAAAATTATTAACAATATCTCCGTTATTAAAATGCGCCTGAATTCCAGCAGACAATCTGTTAATCGCTTTACAAACATAAAATCTCCTGATTAAAACCATTTTAATTATATCAAATATATCAAAATAAAAAACCGTCATTTGCAGGACTGACGGTTTTTTATTTAAAATATTTTTCAAGAAAAATTATTTTTTATTTCTATTTAAATCAACCTCCACTATAGTGTTGTTTTCCCCGTCATCACCGGAAAATTCCACATTAACCGATTGTTTCAAGACATTGTGTCCGACCACCAGGCCGCGCTTGCCGTCAACACTTACTTTAACTCCGATTGGCGGCAGTCTCTTTAACAATTCCTTATAGCCTTCTTCTTCATAAGCCAGACAGCATACCAGTCGCCCGCAAATTCCCGAAATTCTTTCGCTGCCGCGATGCGCTACCTGCTGAACCTCGGCCATATCGGAAGTTATTGAAGAAATGCTATTTAAAAATTTCTTACAGCATAATTCACGGCCGCAACGGCCATAATCACCCATTAATTTAGCCTCGTCTCTTATCCCTATCTGATGTAATCTGACATTACAACTATAATGGCGGATTAAATCCTTAACCAGTTCCCGAAAGTCAATCCGTCCGTCGGCGATAAAGGCAAAAGTAATTTTTGAACCGTCAAAAGAAAAATAAACATCCACTATTTTCATCGGCAGTTCATGCTTTTTAACCAGAGTCTTGCAATATTCCAGAGCTTTTTCTTTTTCCTTTTGGCTTGTCTTTTTTTTCAGGTCAACGGCAGTTGCTTTTCTGATAATCGGCTTCAGGGTGTCTTCTTCGGCCTTGTTTTCACTTTCAATATCGCTGTCTTCAGCGCTTTTTTTATTAATTTTATTTTCTGAAAAATCATGGCTGTCAATTTCCGCCCAGCCGACAATCTGGCCGATTTCCGTGCCGATTTCCGTCTTAACGATTACATAATCCCCTTTGTCCAAAGACAAATTATTTAAATCAAAATTATATATCTTATCCCAGGGAGCAAATTGTACTTGAACTACTTTCATAAAAAATAAATTTATTATTGCAGACTATATCTGACAAATTTTTTGACTTTTGTCTCCCCCAATATATCCTCAACCCGCTTCTTGTCGTCCTTTATGTATTCCTGCTTCATCAGACAAACTTCTTCAAAATATTTATTAATTTTCCCGGCTATAATTTTGGCAATAATATTTTCCGGCTTGTCTTCCTTTAAAAGCTGGGCGCGATATATTTCTTTTTCTTTATCCAGCTCTTCAGTCGGCGCTTCCTCCGGCGCCATATATTTAGGGTTAGCCGCCGCCACCTGCATGGCAATATCCTTGGCCAGCTCACTTTCGTCTTCCTTATCCAAAGCAACCAAAACGCCTATTTTTCCGCCCAAATGAGAATAAGCAACCACGGTCGGGCCGGTTATAATTTCAAATCTTTTTATTTCCAATTTTTCGCCGATGGTCCCGCTTAAATTATCAAGGCATTCCTTGACCGTTATATCTTGCGCCTGATTGGAAAAAACATCCTTGGTTGGCAAATTGAATAATTCGTTAATATCGCCAGGCTTGTTCTTCTTAATCAGCGCCAATACATTTTTGGCCAATTCAATAAATTTTTCATTTTTGGCGACAAAATCTGTTTCTGAATTTATCTCCAGAATATAACCCTCGTTGCCGGCTTCGTTAACATCAACTAAAATTAAGCCTTCACCGGCTTCCCGGTCACTTCTTTTGGCCGCCTTAGTGATGCCTTTTTTTCTTAATATTTCTATTGCCTTGTCAATATCTTCCCCGGCCTCTTTTAAGGCGTTCTGGCAATCAACAATTCCGGCGCCGGTTTTATCTCTTAATTCTTTTATCTTCTCCATACAATTTGTTTTTATTGGTTTATTAATTTATTTGCTTATTGTTTATATAAATTTTGATT
>CAYMCJ010000024.1:0-12265 GCA_964388985.1 uncultured Gammaproteobacteria bacterium
ATTTAAATTCTCAAAAAATAATTTCATCTCTATAAGCTGGGGCTGGCCTTATACTGGCTTTATTGTTATTAAACATTTTGCACTATTATTATTAAAAAAGAATAAACCGTCTTAATACGCCACTATTTATTGGCGTATTTTTTATTAACCTGTTTTAAAAATACTTGCCATACCTTTTTGTACAAACCCTGAATTACAAAAATTTATTATAATATAAAAATTTGTAAATTTGTAATAAATTCATAATTTGCAGACTACATAAACGCCAGCCCAATCGTCCAAAGCGTCATTGTAAAAATAACCATAACCGATATAACTAGCCAAATTAATCTGTTTATTGTTTTCTTCTTCATAATAATTTTAATAATCAATAATCAAATTTCAAACAATAAATAATAACAAATAATAAATTAATAATTTTCATTATTGATTATTGGCGCTTAATTATTGATTATTTTAATTAAATTCTTTATTTCTTTATATTTATTTCTTAAGTATTTTAATAAACGTTTCCGGCGGTATAACCACGCTTCCTTTCCCGGCCGCCAACATCTTTTTTTTGCCTTTTTTCTGCTTTTCCAATAATTTTCTTTTGCGTGATACATCGCCGCCATAGAGTTTGGCGGTTACATCTTTACGCATAGCTGACAACCTTTCCGCCGCGATAATTTTTCCACCAATCGCGGCCTGTAATTTAAGCACAAACATTTGCTTAGGCAAGGTTTCTTTTAAAATTTTAACAACTTCCTTGCCGCGCCTAAAAGCATCATCGCGATAAACAATTACGGCCAAAGCTTCAACCGGCTCTTCGGCAACCAATATGTCCATTTTAACTACATCAGTCTGCCTGTAATCCAAATACTCATAATTTATTGAGGCATAACCCGAACTGACACTTTTTATTTTATCATAAAAATCAGTTAAAATCGCTGTCATCGGTATCTCATAATGCAAAATCGCCCTGTCTTCTTCCAAATATTCCGTATTTTTATACTCCCCTCTTTTTTCCTGCACAAATTCCATAACTTTTCCCATATAACTCTTGGGAGTAATAACATCAAGCTTTGCCCACGGCTCTTCTATTTTTTCTATTTCACTCGGGTCAGGTAATTTTTGCGGCGTACGTACTATTATATTTTCTCCATTACTTTTCAAAACTCTATAAGCTACGCTGGGAACAGTTACAATTAAATCAAGCTTATACTCCCGCCTTAATCTTTCCTGAAAAATTTCTAAATGCAGGAGTCCCAAAAAACCGCAGCGAAACCCAAATCCTAACGCTTCCGACTGCTCCGGCTCATAACTTAAAGCGGCATCATTTAATTTTAATTTCTCCATAGCTTCCCTCAATTCTTTAAAATCACTGCCTTCGCGCGGAAAAATTCCCGCAAATACCATTGGCTTTACTTCCTTATATCCAGATAACGGCTCAATTTTTTTTTCCGTAGTTACTGTGTCGCCGACCTGACACTCACTCACCTCCTTAAACCCGGTGACAATATAACCTATTTCTCCCTTCTTCAAACTGTTGGTTGATTTGTAATCCGGCTTAAATATTCCGATATCAAGCGCTTCACTTTTAGCTTTACTAGTGGCTAAAAAAATCTTATCGCCCTTTTTTATTTCTCCATCCACAACCCGAACATAAGCCACCACTCCTTTGTACTCATCATAATTTGAATCAAAAATTAATGCCCGCAAAAATGTTTTGTCAGACGCATCGCGATGCGTCTCCACGGGTACTGGAATCCTTTCAATAACCGCCCGTAAGACATCTCTAACCCCGGCTCCGGTTTTGGCGGAAACGGCTAAAATTTCCTCTTCCCGACAACCCAATAAATTTTTAATTTCTTTTTTAGTCCTTTCTATATCAGCCGCCGGTAAATCTATTTTATTTATTACCGGAATAATTTCTAAATTCTGCTCTATAGCCAAATATAAATTAGCCAGGGTCTGAGCCTGAATTCCCTGAGTGGCATCCACCAGAAGGATGGCGCCTTCAACCGCCGCCAAGCTGCGCGAAACTTCGTAGGTAAAATCAACATGCCCCGGAGTATCAATCAAATTCAAGCTGTACTTTTCACTGTTATATTCGTATTCCATTGTCACCGGTTGTAGTTTAATTGTAATGCCGCGCTCCCGCTCCAAGTCCATTCGGTCAAGTACTTGCTCTTTCATTTTTCTTTTTTCAATCGTCCCGGTAATTTCCAGCATCCGGTCGGCCAAAGTTGATTTGCCATGGTCAATGTGGGCGATTATGCAAAAGTTGCGAATATTATTCATAAAAAAATAAGAAAAATAAGAATAAAAAGAAAAATAAGAAAAATTTATCTCTTTTTACTCTTATTTATCTTATTTTTCTTCTTGCTCTTATTTCTTATTATCTTACCTATTTTCCCCCTTTTGGTCAAATAAAAAATCCCGCAAACCTTTCTTTAGAAAAGGCGCGGGACGGAATCTGTCATGGCTAGACTACGAAACGCGACCTGATTGAATTATCCGGGTCATTATCGTCCGTGACCAATTCAATCAAAACGCCTGCTTTCCTTAAACTATCCGCCTCTTCGGCAGACAATACAATCCCCCATGAACAAGCTTTTCGTCCAGATGGCTTAAACTCTCGTCCATCTCTAAGTAATTCAACAACCTTTTTCCGAAAATTTAAAATTTAAATGACTAAATACCTTGCTTAAATCAAATAAATAAATTTTTCTATTTCCCAATTTTTTTCCTCCTTTAGCTAAAAATGAACATCCGCTTATATTAAACCAAATTATATAATCTGTCAAATCAAAAAGCCCAACCCCAAAACTTGAAAGTTGAACCCCAAAATACTTCTTGCTTCCTTGTCCGCCCACTTGCGTAGCAAGTTGGGAGGATTGTCCGCCCACTGCGTAGCAGATGGGATGGTCGCTTCCTTACTTCACTTTCTCCGCCAATCTCTAATTTCCAACCTTCCTCTGCCCTTGTCGGTTATTACCAGCTTCTGTTTTTCCCGCCAACCATACTTTTCAATTATCTTCTTGGGGATAACAATATAAAAACTATGTTTTGAAATTCTTGTTAACTTATGAGCATGCTTTTCCATGTTATATTTATTTTGGAACAGACTCAAGTATGTTCTAAAATATTTTAAAATTTAAAAATAATCAATTATAAATAATAAATTATAAATTACTAAATTCCCCTAGCCTCGCCCTGGTCACCGGCTTCAATTTTCTTAAACGGCAAACGGCGCTTAATCGCGTTCCACAGACTAAATAACTCCTCACTTTTTAAAATAGAACAAACCGCTACATAAATAAATAATCCAAACAATCCCGAAGCTAACCCCTGGGACAAAACTCCCCAAAATTTTGTCATATCAATAAACGGCCAAATCACCAGCTTCACCCCCTGAACAGTAATACCGCTGGCAATAGCGGCGGCGGAAAACTTAACGGTTGAAATTAAAATTCTTAATTCATCCATATTCCCAACTTCAAAACGCAACACTAACCAAAGCAAAATGAAATTTAATACGCTGGAAATTGAAAAAGCCAAAGCCAAACCGGCAATTCCGAATTGCCGCGCCAAATATAACGATAAAAATATATTAACCGCGGCCGAAAACAAACCGATATAAAAAGGGGTGTGGGAATTCTGTCGGGCGTAAAATACCCGTATCAATAAAGGAATAATGGCTTGAGCAAACAAACTAATGGCAAAGAATCCCAAAGTATTAATAGTTAGGACAGTGTCTTCCCAATTAAAATGGCCAGTCCCCAAAATAACCCTGACAATCTGCGCGCGCAAAGTAATTAGCAAAACGGATGAAGGAATTATTAAAAACAATATCTGCCTGATAGTTGAAGAAAAACTTTTAATTAACTCTTTTTTGCTAAGAGCGGCGGCCAAGGTAGGAAAAGCGGCCACGGCAAAAGAAATTCCAAAAATCCCGACCGGAAATGACTGCAAATTATTAGCTAAATTAAAAACCGCCAAAGAGCCGCTGGCCAAAGTTGAAGCAATGATTGTAATTACTAATAAATTAATCTGCCCGATTGCCAAACCCATGGTACGCGGAATCATCATCCGGCTAATTTTTCTTAAAGCCGAATTTTTAAAATCCAGCCTAAACCTATACCTAAAACCGGAAAAAACAGCGACCGGAACCTGAATTAGCATGTGCATTAAAGCTCCCAGGACAACTCCCCAGGCCAAACCGTAAATCCCCCACAAAGGAACAAAATAAAGTACCCCGACTATGATTCCGATATTATACATTATCGGGGATAAGGAATATACAAAAAATTTCTTAAATGACTGTAATATTCCGCCAAAAACACTTGATATGCCCAAAAAAAACGGCGATAAAAACATTATTCTGGTTAAATTCACTGCCAGAGCCTGCTTTTCCGGAGAAAAACCCGGGGCGATTAATTTCATAAAAAACGGAGCAAAAATAATCCCCAGAGCGCAAAAAACTATTAAAAATATCCCTAAAATATTAAGAACAAGATTGGCCAACTCCCAAGCTTCTGAATTTAATTTTTTTGAAATAATTCCCTTAATCTTATCAATTGGATTTTTCAAAAGTCCGCTAAAAATAGGGATGAAACCGGCCGACAGAGCGCCTAAGACAAGCAAATTAAAAACCAAATCGGGAATGCGGAAAGCCGCGTAATAAACGTCTAAAGTATCCCCGGCTCCGAATTCTCCGGCTAAAATGCGGTCGCGAAAAATTCCTAAAAAACGACTCACCAAAGAAGAGGCCGCAATCAAAATCGCTGCCATGGTAATACTGTTTATCTGTCCATTAAATAATTTTTTAAACATAATTTAAAATTTGTAATTTTGAATTTTGAATTTTAATTGAATAATTAATTTTTAATTCTAAAAATAATAGACACTCCCGTAAACAGCGCTTGTTATCCTGAAACGTAGCGAATGATCCCGTCGTGTTATGGTTAATGGCTTTAAACCTCCGCCACTCAACCTCGGGATTCTTCCCCCGCCTCTCGCGAGGGGCGGGGTCAGAATGACAGCGATGAAAACCCCCGAGAATAACAAAAAAAAATGACTTCATTCGCAATATGAGCAAACTCTTTATTTATTAAATTTCTAATCTTGTCATTATCATTTTATCTTATTCTTGGTATCTTTGACAAGTTCCCTTACTGTCATATTACTAGGATCAATTTCTAATAATTCTCTCCAGTTGCTTAATGACTTTTCATATTCCCCTAAATTATAATAAGCCGCCCCGGCTAAATATAAATAATCTGATTTATTAAATACCACTTTCATTCTTTTTAATATATCATCAACTTGCTCGGCATTTCCGGCGCTCAAATATATTGCCAACAAACTATTGTACGGCAAAGAAAAACTCGGGCTCATTTTTATGGCTATATTATATTCGTTTATTGCTTCGTCCAGGTCACCTGTATCGCGCAAACTATTGGCAAGGTTGTAGTGCACCTGAGCATAGACATCTTTAATTTCTATTGCTTTTTTATATTCAGTTATTGCTTGGCTAACTCTGCCGGCGCCGGCATAAGCCATGCCTAAATTATTGTGCTGAATAAAGCTATCTGGCGTATATTTTAAATTTTTCTCATAGAAAATAATCGGATTTTGCCAGTCATTATTCCTTGAAATCGTTAAAGCGCTAAACATAAAAATATAAAAACATAAAAATATAAAAACACCCATCTTTGCCTTTCTATTCAATTTTATTTTATTAAAAAAGAAAATTATCAAGCTAAAAAAAGCCAGCCAAAAACCAACCATTGGCAGATACAGCCAATGCTCATACATCGGCCGATTAATCTGAAAAATATTTGTCCGCGGCAATAAAATTATAAAAAACCAAAGAAAACCAAAAGTAATAAATCTATTCTTTTTCCAAGTCTTAACACTTAAAATAATTATTAAAATTAAAATAGCAACAAACAATAAAACCGGCCAGGAAAAAAACGAAGAAACCAGCGGCACCTCCCTGGCCATATGCAAACCAACCGGAATAAATAATAACTTAAAATAAAAAATCATTACCAAACAAAACGTAAACAGCCGATTGCTCACACTGGAATCATAAAATTCACCATATTCAAATCCGTGCAATATATCGTTAAAATCAAGCAAGGTCAGACGCAAAATAAAATAAATTAAAGATATTAGAAAAAACAGGGACAACAATTTAATTATATTCAATATGCTTTGGCGGTTTATTTTTTTAGTAATAAATATCAATTCCACTAACAATATTAGGGCTGGCAATAATATCACCTGCTCTTTGGTTAACAGCCCTAAAACAAAAAATAATAAACTTAATAATAACCGCCAATTTTTTTTCCAAATTTTTACTAATACATTCGTTAAATTCGTGCCTATTTGTTTAAATTCGTATTGTTTTCGATAATAAATATAAAACAAAATTGCCAGCAAGCTAAAAACCGTTGATAATGAATCGGCCCGTCCGGCCACATAAGTTACGGCTTCGGTTTGCAGAGGATGAATTAAAAAAAATAAACTGACTAAAAATGGCAACCAAAATGAATTAAAATCTGAAATTTTAAAATCAGCTCTGCCCTTTTTTAATCTAAATAATTTATACAAAATAAGGAATATAAGCCAAGCCGCCAATATATGAAGCAATGCATTGGTTAGATGAAAACCAAAGGATTCAAGTCCCCAAATTTGATAATCCAAGGCAAAGGACATCAACAAAACCGGGCGCCAATAATTAGTAGTCTGCCCGGCGCCGGCAATCAAATTTTCCGTAAAAAATTTCGGTAAATACCGCCAATCTTTAATATAAACATTATTTACAATACTATCGTCATCATCCCAAAAAAATTCATTATTAAAAGAATTGCCGTAGATGGCCAGACCTACGACAAATAAAATAAACAATACAACTATTTTCTTATGTTTTTGAATATACTCCATAAAAAGCGAGAAAATAAAATAAGAGAAATAAGAAAAATAAGAACGAGAAGTGAAATAAATCAATATGTTTATTCTTATTTTTCTTATTTTTCTTCTCGTTATTATTTTCTCCCCAATATCCTAAATACCTAATATCCTAATTCCTAATTCACTCCTAACTTATCACTTTATTAACCTGCCTGGCTATCATCAACTCTTCGTTCGTTTCTATGGTTAACCACTCAACTTCCTTAAGCCATTTTAGCTTTTCCATAACTTTATTTCTGGTCATGGGATTACCGGCGCCAATCGCTCCGGTAAAAATAATCGCCTCCACTTGACCGCCCAAAACCGCCCAATAAGCGCCGATATATTTACATAATTTATAGATAGCCGAATCAAAAGCTAATTTTGCCTGTTCGTCCCCCAAGGAAACTTCTTTTAATAACTCTTTGTAATCATCAATCCCGTCAGACAAGGCTTTAATGCCTGACTGATTATTCAAGATGTCATAAATTTCTTCGGACATTTCCGCAACCGTTTCCTTGGTTGAATTTTTAAATAATTCAACTATTATTCCCGGGTCCAGGTCGCCGGCTCTGGTCATCATCACTAATCCTTCCAAAGGTGTCCAGCCCATTGAAGTATCAACCGCTCGGCCATTTTTAATTGCGGTAACAGACCAACCACCGCCCAAATGACAAATTATTAAATTAGGATTTTTTTTATCCAATTTAATTTTCGCTTCCTCTAAAACATATTGGTGCGAAATTCCATGAAAGCCAAAACGTTTGATATTATATTTTTTCACTATCTCCTTTGGCAAGGCATAGGCTCGCGCTACCGGTGGCAAGTTAAAATAAAAAGCGGTATCAAAAACCGCTACCTGGGGAATATTCGGCAAAAATTCCAAACTGGCCCTAATTCCAAAAATATTATAGGAATTATGCAACGGAGCCAAATGATTATATTTTTCTAACTTTTCCAATATTGCCTCGTCAATCAAAGTCGGTTCAACAAACTCGTCGCCGCCATGGACCACGCGATGCGCTACCGCTTTTAGCTCGCTTAAATCTTTAATTTCCCGCAAAATTTCTTTAACAATTTTTTCATAATCTCCAACATTGTTAAAACAGCCTGCCTGTAATTGCGCTTCTTTATCATCAAATAGTTTATATTTGACAGAAGTTGACCCGGAATTAATAACTAAAATATTAGACATAAAAATTTTTAAATAAAATTAAACAACTATATTTCTATACATTTTACGTTATGCATTCCACGTTATACATTACGAGTTAGGCGTTATGTGATCAACACTTCTCCAATATTATTACTATCATCAATCCCCGCGGCATTAGCTTCGTCAGTATCAATATGCATGCGCCAGTTAAATCCTTTTTTCACTTTTATCATCACATTATTAAAAACTAGTCCTCTTTGCCCGACAATTTTAACCTTCACTAATTGTCCGTGCTTTAAGCCATATTTTCTAGCTTGAATCGGGGAACAATGAATATGCCTATAAGAAAAAATCACTCCTTGCGGTATGTCTATTTTGCCCTTGGATCCGGCAATAGTTAGTCCGGGCGTACCATCTAAATCTCCGCTAACTTTAACTAAAGCATCCATACCTAAATAAAAAGCATCGGTTTTTGACAACTCAACTTGAGTGTAATTTCTAGCTGGACCCAAAACTCTCACGTGCTTAAGCGTATTTTTAGCTGTTTTTAAATCTACCACTTCATTGGAGGCAAATTCTCCTCTTTGCGATAATTGCTTAAAAACTGTTAATTTATATCCTCTGCCGAATAATTTTTCTATCTGTTCTTGAAATAAATGCACATGCCGAGCTGACACTTCAATAATAACATTTATTACTTTTTTCTTTTCCATAAATCGTTTTAATTAAATTAGTATTATAAATTTACAAAATACAACCATACCATTAACATAATCCATTTAAAAAAACAAAAATATTAATTCTAATTCAAACGCACAAATCCTAAAAAATTAAACTAAAGCACTTATATCTCCCACTTCTGTTCCAAGTTCTCTGGCCTTTAAAACTCTCCTCATTATTTTACCGCTTCTAGTTTTAGGAAGTTTATCAATAAAATCAATATCTTTAATAACTGCCATCGGCCCCAATGTTCTTCTAACATGCATTTTAAGCTCCTGCTTTAATTTATCTGTCTGTTTAATTCCTTGCTTTAAAATAATAAAAGCTTTTATTACTTCCATTTTGATTGGGTCAGGAATGCCAACTACCCCTGTCTCAACTACGGCTTTATGTGAGGTAAAAGCGCTTTCCACCTCAGCGGTGCCAATCCTGTGCCCGGCAATTTTTAAAACATCATCGGTCCGACCTTGAATCCAAAAATACCCATCCTTATCTTTAAAGGCAACGTCGCCAGTAAAATACATCCCCTTAATTTGACCCCAATATGTTTTAATATATCTCTTGGGATTATTAAAAATAGTCCTTATCATGCTTGGCCACTCATTTTTAATAACCAAATAACCGCCCTTGCCGGACGGAACGCGTCTGCCTTTTTTATCAACAACATCAGCAATTATTCCCGGAAATGGCTTACAGGTGCTGCCAGCCTTAAGAGTAGCACATGGCAACGGGGTAATCATGTTCATGCCGGTTTCAGTCTGCCACCAGGTATCCATAATCGGGCATCTATTCTTTCCCACATATTTATAATACCATTTCCAGGCTTCAGGATTAATCGGTTCTCCAACTGATCCTAAAATGCGCAAAGAGGGCATTTTATGCTTTTGCGGCCACTTAGTTCCGTATTTCATCATCGCCCTGATCAAAGTTGGGGCCGTATACAAAACATTTACTTTATATTTTTCTATAATTCGCCAAATTCTGTCCGGTTTTGGCATATCCGGCACGCCTTCATACATTAAAGTGGTTATTCCGGCCATCAAGGGTCCGTAAATAATGTAACTATGCCCGGTAATCCAGCCCGGGTCGGCTGTGCACCAAAATATTTCATCACCATGCAAATCAAATACCCATTTAATAGTTCGCAACACTCCAACCGCATATCCTCCGTGAACATGCACGACTCCTTTCGGCTTAGAGGTTGTTCCGGAAGTATATAAAACAAAGGCAGGGTCTTCGGCTTCCATTATTGCGCATTTGGCTTCGGCGGATTGCCCTCTTATAAAATCCTCATACCAGATATCGCGCCGCTTATTAAATCTTATTTTATTTTTGCCTGCCCCGCCGACTCTTAGGCGTGGGTTATTTTTAACGACAATGACTTTCTTTATGGTTTTACATTTTTTGACGGCTGAATCCGCAATTGACTTTAAATCAACTATCTGGCCGCGTCTGGAACTACCATCGGCAGTAAATAAAATTTTAGCGCGAGCGTCTTTAATCCTTTCCGCTAACGCTCCTGAAGAATAACCGGCGTACACTACCGAATGCATTGCTCCGATCTTGGCGCAAGCCAGCATAGTTATGGCAATTTCCGGAATATTCGGCATGTATATTGCAACCCTGTCTCCCTTTTTTATACTTATGCTCCGAAGCGCATTGACCACCTTGTTTACCTCATAATAAAGCTCCTTATAAGTATATTTTTTTGTTCGGCCGGTCTCATCTTCCCAGAGAAGAGCGGTCTTGTTTTCAATTTTTGTACCAATATGCCGATCAAGGGCATTATAAGTCAAGTTGGTTTTCCCGCCCACAAACCATTTAAAAAAGGGCTTCTTGCTATTATCAAATACATTATTCCACTTTTTGAACCAGCCAATATCTCCGGCCGCTTGTTCCCAAAATTTAATTGGATTCTTGGCCGCTTTCTTTAAGATGGTGCTATAATTTTTAACGTTTGCCGCCCGAACAATCTTTTTAGATGGTTTATATTTTTTTTGCGAATTTAACAAAACATCGGTTAGTTCGCGCTTATTAATTTTCTTAAGCATAGTAATATTGTTAATTATTCATTAATTACCTTCCCAATTCTCTAAATAAGGGCATGCCGGTTGAAGGGTTAGTCGGCACATATATTGTTCCTTCCCGGTCTTTTAATTCTTTAATATAAAGATAATACAAATAATTCTGGCTTAAACTTTGGTTAATAATCTGCTGGGAATCACGCTGGCCTTCGGCTTCAATAATTTTTCTTTCTTTTTCCTTTTTTTCTTTATCTAAAATAAAATCATATTTTTCCGCTTCCTGCTCAGCTTGCAATTTTTCCTGAATGGCATTAGCTAAATTGGCTGGCAAGGCTACATTTCTTAATAATACTTGCTCAACAACAATTCCTCGTGGATCAAGTTCAGCTTTTAATTTTTCTTCAATTTTTTGTGATGCTTCCTCTCTTTTTTCTGAATATATATCCTTAGCTTCGTATTGGGCAATAACATCGCGGATAGCTGTTCTAATAGTAGGACGAATTATCTTTTCGTCAATATCGTCTTTAACACCGACTGTTCTATAAACGTCTGAAGCTTTATTTTCCTCTAAACGATAAAGTACAGTCATATCCAAATCAACGCTAAGCCCTTCTTTAGTTAAAGAAGTAATCGCATCAGCCCCGTATTTCTTGCCTTCCCCTTGAGCAATACTCATCGTATATTCTTCGGTCCGAATACTCATCTTGGTCACTTTAGCCAAAGGTATGACTAAATGAAAACCGGAACGAAGTTCTTCGTCTTTTACTTTTCCAAAAAGAGAATAAACTCCGGTTTCACCGGCATCGACAATTACAATGGAAGCAAAAAAGAGCCATAAAACTAAAACTATCACTATTGCAATAATAATAATCTTTTTTACATTCTTTAAATTAGGCATGGACTTAATATTATCTACATCAATTATATTTTCCATATTTTTTTTATTTAACCCCAGTTTGCCAAACTGAAATTGCTTTAATTTTTTAAATATAAAAACTATTAATACTGCAAATATTAAAAATATTAGTGCCTTTTTACCGAAAATTGGTAATAAAAAAACAAAAGCTAAAACCAAAAGTGGTAAATTTTTTACTAAATTTTTATTCATCTTTATCCTTGGTTATTATAGACCTACTGCATAATAAGTTATGTAACGAAATTTTCAGATTTTGAGACAAATTTTTCAAATAATTTTTGAGGTTTACCTATGCTGGTAAGCTAAAAAAATTTTGGAAAAATTTGACCGAAATATGAAAATTACAGTAATAAATTATTATGTAGTAGGTCTATGTAATATAACTATACCAATTATCAGCCAGGCAAGCAACACCCAATTTATATTAAGGTAAGCCAAAACCGAATCAGGCCAAAATATTTCCAGCAATATAAAAACAGCCAAAGCGCCGGTTAAAACATAAAATAA
>CAYMCJ010000024.1:12365-16957 GCA_964388985.1 uncultured Gammaproteobacteria bacterium
TCAATCCAATCGTCAACATCATCATCAGCCGCCAGTCCAGGAACGGAAATTAAAAATTCGTATTTCCTGTCTTCCCGGTAAGCCTTGGTTAAATCAAATTCAATCTCGGCCACTTGCCATTCCCCTTCAGATTTGGCCGGGGCATAATTTGCCAATATATAATTTATATTTTCAATCTCCAAATCAGGAACAACTTTCTTAAAACTGGGATTAATTAAACTATCTTTTTTAAAACTAAAAACGCCATCACCAGTTAAGATAATATCGCCTTTAGCTAAATTAATTTCAGTAGACGTCGCCGCTTTTAAATCAATCTTAAACTGCTTATAGGTTTCTTCAATTTCCAGTTCCTGACCACCGGCTTTAATAATCTGCAAACTGGCCGGGTTAGTTGTCTTAGCCTGTAAGCCATGGCTATCGGTCCATATTTTTATATCAGCCTCATCGCCCCCATTAAGCCAAATTTTATTTAAAAAAGCTAACCGGTTCTGTTTGGTTATTATCTTTTTGGTAATAATGTCGTCACTGACGCGCAATTCAATTTTATAAACCCCTTCCGGCAAATTACTTGCTTTAAAATCCAAAATCCGCTCATCTTTTACTTCGCCCGTATCTTCGGCCAGTCCGTCGTCGTCCAAATGCTTAGAGTCAATCAATTCATTATCATAATACAAATTAAGGTCAATCGGGTCTGCGTCTTTATTTTCATTTATATCCAGGAAAGTAAAACTAAAATCCAGAGCTTCATCTTTTATATAGGTATAAAATTGATAAGGTCCGCGCAAAGAAAAATCAATTGCCTGTTCATCCTCGGAAGGCGCGTAATCACTAATTAAATATTCTTTGTTCAAATCATAATTATATAAAGCCACCTGGTCAATATCGGGCATATTATTTAAAAATTCATCAAGGCTATTATATTTTTTATCGCGCTGCAATAATATTGTCCCGTTATCTTCTGTTAAATCCCAAACCAAAGATAGTTTATCAATAATTCTATTTTCAACCGGTTTTAGGTCGTGGCGCCAGACAATCTTATCCGCCAAAACCCCGGCTTCAATCAAGGAAAATTCACTTGAATTCTTGTATTTTAAAATTAATTTCGCCTGATTAAATCTTCTCGGCGTATTTAAAGAAAAATAAACCGGATTACCGACTATCTTTTGGCTGTTATCCGGATTAACCAAAACCCTGTCTTCAGGGGTTAATTTACCGATAAACCTATCAGGTTGGCTAAAATCACTGCTGTAAGTGATTTCTCCGCCCGGCACAATTGCCATATACAAAAGCCAGCCAACCACAAAAGCCAATATTAGCCACAAAAATATTCTAAATTTTATTTGCCAGTTTTTAAATTTATTCATTTTATTTGCAATAAAACCTTGCTTTGTTATAATAAAATCAATTAACAAAGATACTAATTCGGATGTGCCCTCCCGCCCCTCGCGAGGAGCGGGATAGCGGGGCTTGCCGACCGCGTGTCGCTAAAGCTTTAGCGGTGGCGCAAGGCAATAACATATTATTTATTTTACTTTATTTTAAACGAAAAAACAATAAGGTTGGGTATGAACTTGTTAGGTGAAATATTGTTCAGAATTTACCTTAAAACAAAAAACTGATTAATATGAAGTTCGTCAAGTCTACTATAAACATATTTATTAAAAAAACTCTGAAAAAAGAATTGTCGCTATCTTGATAAGCATTTCAGCATTATTTCTAATATTAAATACCACATTTACTAATATAGGGCAGTCATGTAATTATAAAACAAATAAAGAATTATTTTTACAACAACATTATAATAACGCCCAACAAACAGGTGTTTCTACTGTTTTAAATTTGGCAATAGCAGAAAAAAATGTTGATGAAAATATAAAAAAGTGGTTATTGCAATCGGCCGAAAGTTCTCGAATAAAAATAATGGAATTAATGGATGATGATAGTTGTAAAAAATACAATTTACTTTCTCAACTTTTTATATTAATCAGTTTTTTATTAAATAGTTTGGTGGTATATTTTACTTTTAGCAAGAAGCATAGAGCGTAGTTTTAAATTCTGAACAATACATCATATAACACGGCGTATCTAGCTTCGCTTTAAAAATACAAATAATTTATTCCTAACTATAAAATTATGAATTACATCATCTTAATCATCTTAATCTTAGTGTTAATTGATATTTACTATCGTTTTAGAAGTCAAAGCAAGTTTAATTTATTAACAGAGCATCTTGCCTTTGTTATTAATCGTTATGAGAAAATTTTACTAAATAAAAATATTATAATTGAAGATGATGTTATAAATATTAGAGATACAATAAGAAAAAATGTAGGCGAACAAAATTTTCTCAAACTTAAAAAAATGGTTGTTGTACATGATGATATTTATTTTCCTATTCTCACTGATGTTATTGGACATGGAAAAGATAATAAAAAAATGTTAGATGATGTGGAAAATGCTATTTATATGATGAATAGACAGAAAATAAATAAATTACAAAATGATGTACATAAAGACAGTGAATAAATTATTTATATTTTTAGCTCTGCCCAAATTCCTCGTTCATTAGGCAGTGTGCTCCGCACAATTATACCGCCTCACTCACCCTGGGATTTAAGATAAAGAGATAACCAGAAATTATCAAATAATTAAATTTTTTGACAATTTATTATTATTCAATAACAAAAATATGAAAAAAATACTAGGGGCATTTTTAGGGATAATTATTGGCTATTGTGCTTGGCTTGTTATTAAATGGGCCATTTTGCTCTCTGGAGCATTTTTACTAGGGCCGATTGGAATTTCTGGACCAAGAGTAGCCGCCAACCTCGAAGCGGGTGCTGAAATCTTAGGTTTTATAGTATTTCTTGTTATATTATCTAAAATCTATAGGGCTATAGTTGGTAAAAATAAAAAACCAAAATCTATTGAGAGTATTAGTAAAGAAGTTAAAAAATTATAAATTGCCAAAAAAGTTTAGAAATAAAAATTTCTAGCTATTTTACATAACAAATTTGGGTATGAGTCTGCTAAATAAAATTTAATAAAATTTATGCATGAAGAAACTAAAAAATCAATTAAACTATTAATCAATAGCAATCGTCAAAAAATTAAAGCCCCTGAAGCTAAACAAGCATTAAAAAATAATCTAAATCTTCTCAAAACCATAAAAGAAAGAGATATTAAAATTATAATTAAACTATTGCAACGCCTTCAAAATCAAAATAATGAACTCTCGCCTTTTGTAAAAGATTTAAAAAATAAAATATCTGATATAACAGCCGAAACCCATTTATGCGCAACCTATCTCCTGCTATGTTATGTTTTACAAACTTGGCAATCTATATATTTATTAGCAAAAAATGGTTTTTACTCTCAAGTATTAATTTTAATAAGAGTTATTAAAGAATCACTAATGTTATGTGATAATTTTATTTTAGAATATAAGAATAATAACAAAGAATCGTTAAACAAATGGTTTTCAGGAGTAATTATTTCTCATGCTGTCGGCAGAAAATCTGTTAGTAGATTTATAGATGAATATGGAAATTTTCCAAACTTAGATACAAAACAATTGCAGTCACACATATATCAAATGGAGTCATTATTTCCACATAGCTCATATACAAGCATGTTAGAAAATGTAAGTCCATTCACTGAAAATTTTGATTTTGAAGGTTACACTGGCTTTCGGAGAATGGAATCTGCTTTAAAATATGCAATCGGTACAATGGGCACTTTTGCCATAACATTGAAAAGTGTTTATTTATTTTTATTACAAGACCACATTAAATACGATAAAATTGACAGAATTCTTACAAAATATGATAATAACCTAAACAAAAAAAATGTTTCAGAAAAAATCCAAAAAACTTTTAAAAAGACAACTAAATAGATTAATCGCCAAAAATTAATCCAATAGAACACTATCCGCTTTGTGAATGGAAATATTATAAAACTGAAATAAATAATTTAACACTTAAAAATAAATTCTATGTACATAACAATAATAGCAATTATTATACTATATATTGTTTTATTTGTTGTTTCTACAAATTTAGATGATAAAATCAAAGAATTACAGAGAAAGGTTGAGGAGCTGGAATCAAAGAACGAAGAATAAAATTTTCTCAATTTTCTTTTTAGTTCCGCAGCAGTCTCTGCTAAGGACTGCTGCGGCCGTACTTTTACCCTTTTGTCATTCCGGACCCGCCGCCGAGGCGGGATCCGGAATCCAGGTGGACGTAGCATTAATCATAATAATTTTATAATTATTCAAGCGTACGGTTTGCTCCTAGATTCCGGCTCTTCGGCCGGAATGACAGAAAAATTGACTTCACTTATAATCACTGTCTCATAAGAGCATAAATAGCATAGTAAAATTATGAAAACAGATAAAGTAATTGTTAAAAAATCAAAAATTCACAGCTATGGCGTTTTCACGAATAAAGATTTTAAAAAAGGAGAGATTGTTTTAAAATGGAATACTTCCAAAACTTTATCTAAAAAAGAAGTTAACAAGTTATCGGATAATGAGAAACAATACATAATTCATATGAACAATAAATATATTTTACTGCCAGCGCCGGAAA
>CAYMCJ010000025.1:0-3976 GCA_964388985.1 uncultured Gammaproteobacteria bacterium
AATATTTACTTATCCACAGACAAAAAAATAAAAAAATCACCCAATAAAGGTGATTTATAATATTCTTCTGTCAAATACAAATTATATTTCTTTTTTAACTCGCCTGAATTCCCAGACAGTAAGCATTATCAGCAAAGCATCAAAAATAGAAAGCAAAATAAGGTAAAATTCTTGACTATAATTATAGCGATAAAGCTGATAAACGATAAAAAGAAATAGAAAAACAATCATAACCGGATAAGACCAAAGACGGCGCTTAAAAAGAAAATAAATAAGAATAACCTTTATCGCGCCATGCGAAAATAAATAAAATGCGCCAAAATATTGAGCGCTGATTGATAGACTGTGGCTAAGTTTAACCAAGTAATTGGCTATAAAATCCCGCGGGTCCTCGGACAGCTCAGGCCGAGTCAAAAACACTATTATTTTTTCTATTCTGGGCTGACTGGCCAGATAAAGTAAAACACCCCCGATTATTTCTAAAATCCCGTCCAAGCCTTTGGCCAAAATACTGATGTTAAAAGCCTGATGAAATATTAAATCCCGTTTTTTATTATAAACCGCCATAAATTAATTTAACTGCCAAATAAAATAATTAAGCAGGGACGCAAAACTCACCCAGACAAAATAAGGAATCAAGAGATAAGTTGACCATTTATTGATTGGCCAAAATTTAAATATCAAAACAATAAGCAAAAGCCAAATAATTATAATATTTAAAAAAGCCAGGCCCGGACTTTCAAGCCCAAAGAATACCAGTGACCAGCTGGCGTTAAAAAATAAATGAATCCAAAACAGCCCAAAAGCCGTTTTGACTTGCTTGTCTTCTTCAATTTTCTGCCAGATTAAATAAATGCTTACACCCATTAAAATGTAAAGTAAAATCCAGGTCGGGCCAAACAGCCAATTGGGCGGGCTAAAACCCGGCTTAACCAGGGTGGCGTACCAGGTCGGTATGGCTGAAACCGTGAAAATTGAACCAATCAGCCCGGCCAGCTGCGGCAGAGCCAAAGAAATTATAAGACGTTTGTAATTCATAAATTTTATTTTAAAAATTATTTATTTTTTATACCCAATCGGTAAAATCGCCTGCGGTCTTATACCGCCGCTCAACCTTAAAATAGTCTTTACTTCTTTTTCAGCAAACGCTCCTACCCAGCAGGAAGACAAACCCAGGGCTATTATGGCTAAAAACATATTTTCTATAGCCGCCGCTCCATCCTGAATTGAATATAATTTCCGGCCCCGCTCCCCATAAACCGAAGCGGTCTTAGCGGTCTCAACCGCCACCACAATTACCACCGGCGCTTCTATTATAAAATTCTGTCTCCCGGCTGCATCTGCTAAGGCCTCTTTTTTTTCTTGTTCTTTTACAATTATAAACTCAACCGGATATATGCCGCCGGCTGATGGCGCTCGTTTACCGGCCTGAATAATTCTTTTAATCTGCTCATCCGAAACTTCTTTGGCCGGATTAAATGAACGAATACTTTTTCTTTTATCTATAACTTGCCAAAAATCCATAATAAAAATTGATTAACTTCTAATTTCCCTGCCCGCCCACTGCTTACAGACTGAGAAAATAATTAATAATTTTTAATTGTTAATTGCTAATTGCTTTAAGGTAATTACCACTATCTCCGAATACCCGGACGTGCGCATAAGCGGACCCCAGACTCCGGTGCCGCTGGAAGTATAAATTGAAAAATCGCCTGACTGCTTTAAGCCGTAGTCATAACCGCGGTAAATTAACTTGGTAATAAACCCCAGGGGAAAAATCTGGCCCTTATGGGTATGCCCTGAAAGCATTAAATTAATGCCGGCTCTCTTAACCGCTTCAATTTGCACCGGCGAATGATACAAAAGAATTGAGGGACCGGCGCGGTCAAAGTTGTCAATCTCACTTATAGCCTGCTCTAAATCTTTCTTGTCCAAACGCTCCGGATAACTAAGCCCGATTATTTGCAGGCCGTCAGCCGCTTCCATTTCATTATTTAAAATTCTTACCCGGGTTTTATCTAAAATATCCTTAATCTTATCCAAACCGTAATAAGTTTCATGGTTGCCGGTTATAAAATAAATCCCCTTTTCCACCTCCAGCCGGTTAAGCTCGGTAATAATGTATTCATAGCCGTCGCCTGAGCTGTCAAAAAAATCTCCGGTGATAAATACGGCTTGCGGCTGAATATCATTTACGTTATCTATCACTTTTTTTAAAAAATCAGCTCCCAGAATATGACCCAGATGCAGGTCGGAAATCTGGACAACCTTTTTATCCCGCCAGTTATCCGGCAGATTTTTAATTATTACCTCAATTTCCCTTATTCTGGGATTAACGGCGTTATAGATGCCAAAAATCAAATAAGCAATTGCTATTATTATGGCCAAACCTCCCCATAGGCTTAAATTAATCTGCCAGCCGATTAGCCGTCCGCCCCAGACAACCGCCCAGACCAGAGCGAAAAAAAAGATTAAAGTAACCGCCAATCCCAGCCACCAACCGGCCAGTAAATACAGGCTATTGATAAAAAAATTATTAAAATATCCGGCTAAAACAGAGGTAAGAATAAAAATAAACGGCCATAAAAAAAATATTATTATTATAACCCTCTTTAAATCAATTGAAGTAATATTAAAAAATTTATTTAAAGAAAAATAAATAAAATAATGCGCGCCGGCTATTGTAATGACAAACAAGGCAATAAATAATATTATTATTAAAAATCTGGGCATAAAATTTATTCTTTATTTTTTTATTTTTAAAACTAATTACTAATCTGAAAAAATTTATTACTGCCATTTAGACCATTGCTTTCGGCTTGAAAAATTCCTTTGCCCCCGCCTGGCGTAGCCTCTGATATGCCCGGCAAACTTACTTCTGATTTATCATCTTCTAAGTTAGCATACAAGACGCATTTTTTAGAAGCAGTAACTATATACTTATAATTAGACTCAATATCTGTACCGATTTTAGGGTCGCGAATATTTTTCGGAATATTATTGGCATATTGCGGATAGTTAGCCTTGTATTCCTCAATTAACTCATTTAAATCATATTCCCCCGCTCCTGCTTCAGGTAACAAACAGCCAAAACTAAAAAAACGTCCAATCTGATTAATATCATTAATCCTCTTCGTATCCCGCGCCCCTGCGGTTACGCCGCCCAGATATATAAAGGCCAAAGTAGCTAAAACGCCGATTATAGCAATAACCACTAAAATTTCAATTAAGGAAAAGCCTTGTTTGTATTTTTCTCTTTTCACTCTTTTTTATTTTATAATTTACTTTTTTAAGCTATTAAAAAATTTATACGCTAAAATTAGACAGAGCCCAACGGCCACGAACTCAGTAAAAGCCCCTATCAAATCCCCTTTTACTACTAGATGCCTGATACCAACTCCGGCCCGGATTAATCCGCCGATTAACCAAAAATAACCAAAATATTTTTTGGGTTATTTTTTTCATCATTTTTTATTATTTTAATTTTTTAATTTTATAAATTTAAAATCGTTTAGAAATTATAAATTATTTCTTACTTACAGTATACCATATTATAACAAACAAAAAACCACGACCCAGCGCTTGTTTACCATCGCCCGCATTTAATCTATAATAAAACTATGAGAACACCGATAAGAAAACCCGGAAAATATACCGGCCTTAAACCTGACCCTTATATTACCCGGGAAAAATACAATAAATTAAAGCTGAGTCTTGACCGTTTAATAAAAACTGACCGGCCCTTGGCTATTAAAGACGTCAAAGAGCAGGCCGCTTTTGGCGACTTTTCGGAAAATGCGGCTTACGGTATAGCTAAGGGAAAACTTCGCGGTATAAATAATAAAATTTTAAGAATAGAAGGTTATCTTAAAAACGCTATTATTATAGATGAAAATAAAAAAAGTAACACAGTTCAACTAGGAAGCATTGTTACAATTAAATCAGGCAATAAAACCAAGCAGTATAAAATCCTTGG
>CAYMCJ010000025.1:4076-15010 GCA_964388985.1 uncultured Gammaproteobacteria bacterium
TGCCCGCAAGCCGCCTTAATCTCATCACCCAGGCTTTTTCTAATAGTAACGTTTATTTTATTTCTAAGTAAATAATTTTTAAATTGTCTAATCTTATCCCGGGATGAAGGCGTTAGCCCGGCCGCATTTTGATTGTAGCGTATCAAATTAACATGCAAAAGGTCTTGGCGGTCAAATAACCGAATAAATTCAGCTAATTTATCGGCGTCCGCCTTGCTGTCATTAATATTCTCAAGCATAATATACTCTAAAAAAACTTTTCGCTTGGTTTTTTCCAGATAAAAATCAAGCGCTTTTTTAATTTTGGCTAAATCAAACTGCTTATTTACGGGCATTAACTCCGAGCGGATTTTATCCCGGGCTGAAACCAGCGATATGGCCAAATTAAGCTGGGAAAAATCTCTGGCAAAATTCTTTATTCCATCAGGGATTCCGACAGTAGAAACTGAAATATGGCGAGCCGATAAATTAAATAACTCCGGGTCAAGCAGCTTTAAAATACTTTTTTTAACTTCATCATAATTTAAAAACGGCTCCCCCATTCCCATAAAAACTACATTTAAAAAACTGCCGCTGATTTTATTTATTCTTAAATATTGCCGCCAAAACAAAACCTGGTCGCAAATTTCTTCCGCGCTTAAATTCCGACCCGGGCCAAAAGCGCCGGTGGCGCAAAATCTGCACCCCAAAGCGCAGCCGGCCTGGCTTGAGACGCAAGCCGACCATTGGCCGGGCAGAGGACTTATGAGCACAGTTTCAATTTTTCGGCCATCACTTAAAACCAGCAAAGCCTTAAAGGCTTTCTTGTCTTTTGCGGCTAAAACCTGGGCAACCGAAAAGGATAAAATATTAATTTCCCGGCCCAGTCTTTCTCTTAAATCTTTGGGAATAACAGTAATATCCGAAAAATCAGCCGCCGCCTCAACGTAAACCGCTTTAATTATCTGCTTAAACCTGTATTTCGGCAATTTATTTTCTTCTATAAATTCACTTAAATCTTTTATTTGCATATTTTATAACAAACCCTCAAAGCTGCCTAAATATGAACTTAAGAAAGCCGGAATAACGAAAATCAGGCCGATTAAGGGCAGGACAAAACAAATAACCGAACCCCAAATTATTATAAGAAAATACTTCCTGGTTTTTTCCACTGATTTATAAATAGCCTCAATTTTAGCCCCC
The DNA here is from genome assembly GCA_964388985.1 of uncultured Gammaproteobacteria bacterium. Taxonomy (GTDB): domain Bacteria; phylum Patescibacteriota; class Patescibacteriia; order Patescibacteriales; family CAYMCJ01; genus CAYMCJ01. Next base: position 5,259 of record CAYMCJ010000025.1, read on the forward strand.
TGCTCATCTAATCTTTTAATTATTTCATTTTCCATAAATTTATTTAATTTAATATTTATTTTTACTTCTTCATTTTTTTCTTTATGGCTTTTATTCCCACGGCTCCGGCCAATAAGCTAGCCGCGCCTATAACTCCGGCCAATACCTGCTTCTTGGTTTTTCCATCAGCTTTATCAAACTTGCTTTTGGCCTGTCTAGCCATTTTCTTCAACTCCTCAATTCCTTTGGCAATATTGTCGCTCATCTTACCCGGGCAACAATCTTTTGATTTTTTTACTTTTTTAGTCATAAATTTATATTTAATAATTAATAAATAATCTGCGCCCGACCAACCTGGCCGGTTGCCAGCCGCACTTTTATTCCGTGGGGATGAAATGAAGAATTGGTTAAAATCTCCGCCACCGCTCCCCGGGTTAATTTCCCGCTTCCCTGGTTAGGCTTTTCTACCACCCCTACCTCTAAGCCAACCCTTATATTGTCTCTATTTTTGGAGTCCATATAGGCTAATTGTTAATTGTTAAATGTTAATTTGTTAACTGTTAATTAATTATTCTCTGGCGCCCATAATTATCGCCGCCGCCACGATAACAATTATAATTATACCGCCAATTATTGATAGCGTAAATTTAAAAATTAAAAAGGTTTAATAATTTTTCTACCAAATCTTTGCTCTCTGGCTCTCTTCTCTCGTCATTGGCGACAAAGGGCTGATATTAAACGCTTCGGCAAATTCGGGTAGATTGCTCATCGGTCCATTTACACGGTATTTTCCGGGAGAATGAACATCATTTTTTAAAATATATTTTAAATAATCATCTCTTATATTGTTCTTCCAGACCTGGGCATTTGATAAAAAAAATCTTTGTTCGGGGGTAAAGCCGTCAATTTGTTTAATCCCGCCTGCCTGATTTATTTTATTTTCTAAAACTTTTTTAAAAGCGCTAAAAGATAAACTCAATCCCCCTAAATCAGCAATATTTTCCCCCAAGGTTAACTCTCCGTCTATGTTATAGCCCTCCAGCGGCGAATAATTATTAAACTGCTCTACCAAAATTTTTATTTTTTCATTAAACTTATTTTCATCTTCCTCTGTCCACCAATTTTTTAAATTTCCTGTAATATCATATTTTCTGCCCATATCGTCAAACCCATGCGTCATTTCATGCCCGATGACGGCGCCGATTCCCCCGTAATTCAGAGCCTCATCAGCTTCAATGTCAAAAAACGGCGGCTGCAAAATCGCTGCCGGAAACAACATCTCATTGGTTCCCATGGTATAGCCGGCGTTGACCGTTTGGGGATATTGCCACCATTCCGAATCGCTTACCGGCTTATTGATTTTTGCCAAATCAATTTTTGTATTAAAATAATTGGTTTTGATGATATTGGCGACGTAAGAATCGCCGTCTATTTTTAAATCAGAGTAATCAATCCACTCGTCAGGATAACCAACTTTGATTTTCATGGCGCTTAACTTTTTTAAGGCTTCCTGCTTTGTTTGTTCGCTCATCCAGTCAAGCCTCTTAATTCTTTCGGCGAAAGCCGCTTTGATATTGTCTGCGATTTTTAATACCTCTTCTTTGGCTTCCGGGGAAAAATATTTTTTAACATACAGTTGGCCTACGGCCTCCCCCAAAGAATCGCTGACCGCGGACACCGCCCTCTTCCATCTGGGCAGAATTTCGTTTTGCCCGCTCAAAAATTTATTGTAAAAATTAAAACTTTCTTTAACAAACTCATCGCTTAAATAATCCGCCTGGCTGTTTATCAATTCCCATTTCAAATAAACTTTCCACTGGTCCCGGGGAATTTCAGTAAGCAATCCGCTTAAATTTTTGAAATAATCGGGTTGGGAGATGTTAATTTCCGTCAGACTCTCCAGTCCCAGCTCTTTAAAATACGTTTCCCAATAAAAATTCGGGCAGATTGTTTTCAGTTCCTCTATTGAAATTTTATTATTGGTTTTAATCGGGTCCCGGTTGTCTACGTTTGAATTTGAAATTTTTGCCAATTTGGTTTCAATGTCCATGACAATTAAGGCCTTGTCGCCGGCCGCCTGATCGCTGTCCCCAAGCAGGACAAACATATTTTTTAAATATTCCGAATATTTCGCCCTTATTTCTTTGGTTCGGTCATCGTCGTCAAGATAATAGTCTCTGTTGGTCGCCCCTAAATCTGTCTGCCACAGCCTGGCCATATGCTTTTGGCTGTCTTCAATATCAATGGACGAAAAAATATAAAACAAGGGGCCGGTGGTTAAATAAAGATGCAGGCGGGCAACTTCACTGGAAAAAGACGGCCAGTCATTGATTGAATCAATTTTTTCCAATTCAGGCAAAAGCGGTTTTACCCCCAGTTCATTGACATTTTTTTCATCCATGGCAAAAACATATAAATTGCGGACTTTTTCTTCAACGCTGTTGGCCGCTATCCGTCCGTCACCAACCAACGACTCCATTAAATCAAATAATAATTTTTTATTTTCATCTCTTAGTATGGAAAAACTGCTCCACCAGCTGAATTCCGCCGGTACAGGATTATTTTTTAACCAGTTGCCAACGGCATATTGATAAAAATCTTCTCCGGGATTCACGTTTTTGTCCAGATTATATAAACTTAACGGCGGAAGATTAATTTTATTTAAATCTTCATTGGTTATGCCCAAGCCCAATTCCGGCATTAACTTAAAAGCGTCTTCCGGGCGCCCCAGATAATTAAGCTCCGGATTATCAGGATTAATATAATAAGCCTGCCCCTTATCTTCCACTTTCAATAAAATCCTGCCGGCTAACGATTTTAAAGATTCTTTATCCAGCCGGGAAAAATCATCATTTGATATGCCCAAACCTTTTTCCCGCATAATTCTAAAAATATCAGCCGGCGTTCCCAGATAATATCTTTGGGCCGAAATCGGCTCTACATACCAGGCTTCACCCTTATTTTCCACCTGTAATAAAATTTTTCCCTTTAACCTGTTTGATAATTCTTCCGCTTTAACAGAATCAATTTGAAAGAAAATCAAACAAAATGCCAAAAATAAAAATACAATATTTTTTTTCTTCATAAAATTATTTATATTAATTTAAAATTAATTGCTAATTAATAATTGCCAATTCGTCCCGCCGCTTTATTGTATTTACTGTGAGCGGGGTCCCGTTTGCCTCGCATATGCGATGGCCAAGGCGGTGATAATTGTTAATTAATTATTCTCTGGCGCCCATAATTATTACCGCAACCACAAGGATTAATAAAATTATAACCCCGATTATTATATTTTATTAAAATTATTTTAATTTTTTGTTGATTTTCCAAACTCCCTTTTCCCTGAAAGCCGGGATACTTTGTCTTTTGGCCTTATTGAGCAAAATAGACTTTTTTTCCTTAATCTCCTCGGCATATTCCGAAAGCCTGACTATATCTTCACCTTTTAAGTAGGCAATTCTTTTATGGAAAGATTCAAGCAGGGCCAAATATAAAATTTTGTCCATTTCCGCGGTTTTCTTTTTCTTACTGTTCCTATATTCTTCAAATGATTTATAATAAGCTTCCTTTTCTTTGTCTCGGATAATAACCGGCGGAAAACCAAGCTGTATCAATTGATAATTTATTAACACACGGCCGATCCGGCCGTTCCCGTCGCAGAAAGGATGGATATTTTCAAACTCTAAATGAAATTTGGAAATTTTTTCCAAAAAATAATCCTTGTGGTTTCCGGAATATTCCAGCAAAACATCCTCCATCATTCTTTTAATCTGTTCCGGGGCTGGCGCGATATGAGTCCCGACTCTGACATATTCTCCCTTAGCCCTGAATTTTCCGGCTATATTCTCGTCAATATTGGCGATAAGCATCTTATGGAGTAAAAGAATCAATTCCTTGTCAATATTTTCAGGACTGATTTTATTTTTAATATATTCAAAAACTTGCGCTAAATTTTTCGCCTCAAAAACTTCCCGCATTGAAACATTCCGGGAAATTTCCAAATTCAAAAGTATTTTTTCGGTTTCAGAAATGTTCAGGGTTGAATTTTCAATGGCATTAGAATTATAAACGGATTCGGGGAGTTCTGATTCAAAGATAATATCCAAAAGCGATTTTTTCCCTTTTTTCAAAAAATCATATTGTTTTCTTAAATTGTCTATTTTTTCTCTAAAACCTCTTGAAATCGCCATAATTTTAAAAAATTACTTTATACCAAAATTATATCAAATTCACGCCAAAATGTCAATATAACGTGAATTTATATAACTTTTAAACAAAATTCACGTTATCTTTATTTCAACTCAATTTTTTCACTATCCCCCGATAAGGCCGCTTTAGCTCAAATTGGCCTTATCAGCCAAGGGGTTTATAAAACGTATTTCGCTTATAACCAAACCGAACCAATTTCCCCTGCCTGACCAACTCACTTAAATAATTAGCCGCCTGCGTGTCTTTTACGCCGGTTAATTTTTCCGCCCCGTCATTGGTAATTTGCCCCTGCTCCCGGGCATATTTTAAATAATTTGATATCAATTTTCTACTTATATATAAAACTATTTAATAACGCGGCATATTTATCTTGCACCTTTTGTGGAATTATGTCTGTGCTTAATTTTGACATTGTATTATTTTTCAATATTTCATCACACTTATCAAAATAAAAAGCTTTAAGAGTGGCAACAAAAATATAAGATGGCTTCCAGCGTTTATTTTGTTCCTTCGCAACCTCTTTTATTCTGTTATATTCTTCTGCACGTCTTCTAAACTTTATTTCTACAATCATTATGTTGTCATCATTTTTATCCTTAGGAATTAAAACAAAATCGGGTGCTGATCTTATCGGTTTCAAGGCCTTGCTGTAATATTTATCTATTAAACCCGGAAAAACCTTTTCGTAACCCAATGGCAAAATCGTGTATTTGCCTACCTCGGCCCACATCTGCTGAAAAATTATTTCAGCAATTTTACCTTTTATTAAATTTTTTGAAAAATCTTTATTTACCATATTTTTAAATTTAAAAAATTTTTTTAAACTAATTCCCTCTCCCGCTCCCGCAGGAGCGGGAGAGGGACGGGGTGAGGGCTTGTTACGTAGCACGCAAAATTATTTTTCTTCTTCGGGCATGAATTAACTGTTAATTGTTAAATGTTAACTGCTGTTTTTCGTCGTTGGGTATAGATTATTTTATTTTTAAATTTTACTAAAATTAAAAATATTTCTTGCAATACTAAATCTTTTCTCATTGAATAATGAGCCTGAACTAGCGAAGCTATTTTAGTTATCTATTCCATAAGTTTTTAAATAATATTTGTTTTTCTTTTTGCATTTTTTTGGCATAATCAGTATGACTCATTGCGTAAGCAATTTTATCTAGTTTCTCAAAAGTAATTCCCGGTTTCAAATACTGCTCCGCGTTATCTAGTGATTTCAGTTTTTAATACGGTGTCATATAATTTTTTTTGGGATATGTTTTTCTCTCTTTGCCCTTGTTGTCTGTTTTAATCTCGGCAAAAGCGCAGGGTCTGTGATAATTCAAATAAATATTAAAATAATTTTGATAAAAATTATTAACTAAATCAGCCTTGCCTCTCGGTATGTGCATATAGCCCATATGCTTTCTGATAATGCTTCCGTTTTTTGATTCAACCAGCGCGTTGTCATTTGATTTTCTCGGTCTGGATTTTGTTAATTTTATTATTAATTTATTTAATAACTCGGCAACTATTCTATTAATGTATTCACTCCCATTGTCAGCATGAAATTCGATTACTCTATATGGAAATTTATCCAATAAATCAAACAACATTTTTTTCATATACCTTTCCAATATCGCTTCAACCGATCCGATAAATTCCGATTGCGTTACCATGTCCACTAAATTGATATGATACGCTCCCTTTTCGCCGTCTTTATCGCCCTGATGCACCGTATCTACGCATAGAAATCCAGGCTTTCCATTTGGTTCCGGTTTTCGCCTTTCGCCGATATTTACTTTAGTCGGATTAGTTTTGGTGAATATTTTAGCTCTGAATTTATATCGGTTTGTTGTCCGCAATCTATATAGATGCGATATGGAAACATCCTTTAATCTAATATATTCCATTTTGTTAAAATCAGCATAATCGCTTTTCATTATTTTAACAGTGGCGGGACCGGCTAAACATTCATGGGCATTATCTAAATCAGCCAATAACTCAATATCACCCTTAGTGTAAATTTTTTCAAATTTATTTCGCTTATACGGTTTTGACTTCAATGTTCCTCGTTGTTTGTATTCCTTAATTAGCCTGCTTAGTTGCGATTTGGATATGCCAGTCATCCTCATAATATATTGTCTAAGCATACCCTTGTCCGAACGTGATGATTTCAGATATTTATAGTTCATTATCACATTCTGAATCCATTCATTTCGGTCTTCTTTAGAAACGCTTTTGAATTCAATTATCGGAGGTTTGGACAAGAAATCTCCAATAGCAGACAAGCATAGGTTTTTAGAATTAGTCATTGTTATCATCATAGATAACTATTCTAACCCATACGTCTTATTTTAGCCAAATTAACAGTATTTGCCAAATTTAACTTTGTTCAGGCTCATCTTGCATGAGAAACAGGGGGTCATTTCAGGCTCATCTTGTATGGGACAAGACTGGGAGTTGACTTTTGATATAGTATAATATATAATAACAGTATCAAGACTAAAAGGGTCCCTGAAGCCGCGAGGCCGATGGCCCCCTTTTTCATTTAAATTTAATAATGTGTTTTATATTAGCAAGGTAATCAAAATATTTCCTTGTTATTTTTTTATACAAAGAAGATGCAAATAACTTGTTTGGAAAAAGTATCTTTTTAAATCTATCTTCTTCAATCAAGAAATCAACCAGCATTTTATAATCCCCGTCTCCGGAAACAAGAACTATTTTATCAAATGGTTCTTTTTTATACATTTTTTTCATAATATCAAGGATAATATCCGCATCAACATTTCCTTTTTTCTTCCCTATCATCGCAGAATTATGCTCGCGAAATTTTAAAATAAATCCTGCTTCTTGTATTTTATCATACAAATCATTTTTTCCATCAATCACAAAACCCAAAAAATAATAAGCTCTGGAAATATTATACTTTCTTTTTAGATACTCTCTGAATCTAGCAAAATCAATACTCCAAGCAGGATCTTCTGAATTCGTTCCCATATGCAAATTTTGCCCATCAATAAAAGCAAAATTATTTTCTTCTATTTTTAGCATGATTATTTATATAATTCTAATTTAAGTTTCGTAATTAAAGTCTTTTCAAGTTGTTGTTCTGATTGGTGTGGGTTATGGTAATTTTTTCTATTTCTATACAATTTCAGCTGGCTGGGCTGGGCCTGCCCCGCCCTTGGGCCTGCCCCGCCCCTCGCGAGGGGCGGGGCTAACTGTTAATTGCTAATTCGTCCCGCCACTTTATTGTATTTACTGTGGGCGGGATCCCGCTTGCCTCGCATATGCGATGGCCAAGGCGGTGATAATTGTTAATATTTTATAAATTTATTCGTCCGCTTCTAAATCCTCCAATAATTTTTCAAGACGACTAACCATTTCTTTTCTTTCTTCCAGGCCAGCCCGAAGAAATTTCTCGGCGGAAAAATCACCCTCTAAATCATTTATTCGCCCGCTCTTTGTTTCATCAGCCTCTTTGATTAAACTGCTGCCTTTTAAAAAATGATGCAACCGGCTTTTCTCGCATTTCGGTTCAAGAGCTTTCACTAGTTTGTACCAATAACTGAATAAACGGATATTCTCTTTGTAATTTTCTTCGTACATTTGCTCTTTTAATTTTTCTAACTCTGCAAAGTCTTGGCACTTAATGGTTTTGGAAAAATCTTCTACCTCTATTGCTTTATATTTTTCAATACTCATATTTTTTTAATTTTATAACCTGCCTCGCCCTGCCTCGTCGGCAGACAGGCGGCAGGCGGGCTTTATAAACTTTCAACTTTTTTTGTTACGTAGCATGCGCGTCGCAGTCTCTTGAAAAAGGACTGCGACGATTAATAACTATTAATTTATCTTATTATTTTTTATTACTATTTGCTCGCCTAAAAATATTATCAACCATCTGTTTAGCTTTAATTTCTTGAAAACCCCCTTTTAACGTTTCCATATCATTAACTCCTTCTTTCATCATCCGGCAAAGCGGACAGTCGTCATCTAATTCGCTCATATCATCTTCTATATCAATCGGCAGACTGCAAAACCAATCAATAATTTCTTCATAAAGATTATCCGCTTCCCATTGCGCCCAGCCGTGTATCCAGCCGCTCTCGTCAGGCTCTAAAATAGCCATAAACTTTTCCGCCGGATTTTCCTCTTCCAAAGCTTTCCTTAGTTTAACGCATAACTCCGGACTTTCCATATAAAGCATATCATCCGCGAAATTCTTCATCCATTTAATTTTTACACCGGTTGATAATTTGGGCGAGGAATAATATCTTGTATTTTCCATAAAAGTTAATTCTACTCTATTATCTTCCCCTGATAGTATCACCTCTCCGTTTTCTATATCAAGATAATATCTATTTTTTATATCAAAATCATTAAAAGCCTCTTCTATCTTATCCATATTGATTGGTTTTTTATTGGGTAGTATATACATAAAATTATTTATTTTTTAAATCATCAAAAATAGTTACATCCCCTTTTTCGTATTTTCCCATCTCAAAACCGTCGTATTTAAAATGCCCGCCATCCTGATAAAAATACAGGGCCGTCTGCCTATCAAGCACTAAAATAAAACCTCGCTCATTGCCTGAAGTGGGAAAAATATCAACTCTGTCTGTTTTATCAAACACATCATGCAATTTATCAAAAATAACATTATTGATTTTCATTTTTCTGGCCATCAACCTGAGTGCCATCTTGGGATAAAACTTAAATAATATTTTTTTCCACCAAGGCATTGCCAAAGCTTTTATATTATTTTCTTTTAAAAATTCTTTATCCATAAAAAAATTAATTCATCCCAAAATAATTTTTTCAATTCTTTTTTCTACTCTGCCGTGTCGCAGTCTCTTAAAAAAGGACTGCGACGATTAATAACTATTAATTTATTTTCTAACTTTCAACCTGCCTCGCCCTGCCTCGTCGGCAGACAGGCGGGCTTTATAACTTTCAACTTTACAAACTTTACAAACTCTCAACTATATATTAATATATTTATACTTTAAAACTAATGGGAGGAGGCTTGCCCTTTATAAAATCTTTAGCAAAGGAGACGTGCTATGTCAAAAATTATAGTAGTAATCGGCGGAACCAGCCCTTTTCCAAACTCATCAATCATATTAAGGCCGAAAAAAATGCCCGCGCCCGAGGAAATTGAAGTCTACATACAAGACAATCTCACTCAAAGAGGATTAAAAATTTATTCCAATAGTAAACTACTGCGCCTTGATGATAATTTCCTGGCTATGTATCGTTGCAATGGCCTGGCCAATGAACTTCGCTACAGTAGAAGGCATTCGGTTTTTGTTTGCGTTACCGAGGCTGAAGAAATTGAGATTCTTCATCTCTGGGGCGGTTGGGGCCCACCCGAAACCGACCTGATTGAAGAGTTTGACAAAGAAGCGGCCAAAAAAGAAATTAAGATAATAAAAAAATCAGAAATAACCTACCTGCACGGAGCCGGCTTATTCTTAGCCAAAATCTCCTAACCCAACGCAATTTCCCAAAGGTTTTCCCGCCCGAAAACCTTTTTTTATTTAATTATTATTTATTTAAAAAATTGTTAA
>CAYMCJ010000026.1:0-2288 GCA_964388985.1 uncultured Gammaproteobacteria bacterium
ACAATGATAGCTTCTTATTTGTTAAACCCCGGCACTCGCCAGCATAATTTGGACGCTTTAACTTTCTCGGAATTAGGGCATGAAAAAATCAGCAAAGACGACCTCTTGGGCAAGGGCCGAGACAAGATTACTTTCCCGGAAATTAAGACTGAAAAATTAATGCTTTATTCCGGTGAGGACGCTGATTTTACTTATCGGCTTGTTAATAAATTAAAAAAACAACTCCAAGAACAGAAATTAGAAAAGCTTTTTAATAATATAGAAATGCCGTTAGTCAAGATTTTGGCTCAAATGGAAGACAATGGAATTAAAATTAATAAAAATATTTTAGCTAAAATGAGCCAAAATTTAGCTAAAAAACTTATTCAAATTGAGAATAAAATTTATAAAGCGGCTGGCAATAAATTTAACATAAGCTCAACCCAGCAATTACGGGAAATACTTTATAATAAATTGCAGATTCCGATTGATAATATTAGCAAAACCAAAACCGGTTTTTCCACCGCGGCTGATGAACTTAATAAATTAAAAGATTTGCATCCGATAATTCCTTTAATTCAGGAATACCGTGAAATAACCAAGTTGACCACAACTTACATTAATGCTTTGCCGGAATTAATTTGCAAAAAGACGGGGCGGGTACACACCAGTTTTAATCAAACCATTACCGCCACCGGCCGGTTGTCATCAACTGAGCCGAATTTACAGAATATTCCGATTCGCACCGAGTTGGGCCGGGAAATCCGTCAGGCTTTTGTTTCCGAGAAGGGCTATAAATTATTAAGCCTTGATTATTCGCAAATTGAACTCCGTTTAGCGGCTCATATGTCCGGTGATAAAAAGATGATTAAAGCTTTCAAGGACGGGATTGATATTCATACGGCCACCGCCGCGGCCATAAATCAAATTAAACCCGATGAAGTGACCAGTAAAATGCGCCGTGAGGCTAAGGCCACTAATTTTGGAATTTTATACGGGCAGGGACCGCATGGTCTTTCCCAAACAGCCGACATCCCTTATTTTAGAGCTAAGGAATTTATTGACGGATATTTTAAAGTATATAAAGATGTAAAAAAATATATTGATAATAGTATTAAGTTAGCGCGGGACAAGGGGTATGCCGAAACTTTGTTTGCTCGCCGTCGTTATTTGCCGGAAATAAATTCTTCGGTAGTTATGGTCAGGAAAGCGGCGGAACGGATGGCCATGAATATGCCCCTGCAGGGAACGGCCGCGGATATGATAAAAGTGGCGATGATAGAAATCGCTGATAACCTCACCCGGCCTGATAAATCAGGCTACCCTCTCCTAATTAGGAGAGGGATTAAGGAAGAAGTGCGGATGTTAATTCAGGTGCATGATGAATTATTGTTTGAAATAAAAGAAGATAAGATTAAGGAAATGGTTCCTAAAATAAAATATATTATGGAAAATGTAATAAAACTTAAAGTACCGGTAGTGGTTGATGTTAAAGTGGGGGATAATTGGGGGTCACTGAAGACGCTGAAGGGCGCAGAGAACGCTGAAGGGTAGGAAATAATTGGGGAGAGATGAAGTCAATTAACAATTACGAATTATGAATTATGGATTTAAAATTATTTGATAACAATTTTAATAATTTAAAAAGTTTAAAAAATAAGCCCTCCTATAAAGCTAGACAGCTTTTGGCGGGCAGGAAAATTTGTATTTTAGGGCTGGGGATTGAAAATCAAGCCTTGGTTAAATTTTTGTTGGCTAAAAAGATAAATTGCGAGATTACGATTTGTGATAAAAAAAAGACAAGAACGCAAAATTTTGCGTTCCTACCAAAAAAAATTAACTGGCGTTTAGGTAAAAATTATGACTACAATTTAGCTGAATTTGATATTATATTCCGCTCGCCGGGACATCCTCTTTTTTCCAGACAAATTAAAAAAGCCAAACAGTCCGGTGTTGATATTTCTTCGCCCATGAAATTGTTTTTCCAGCTTTGCCCGACAAAAAATATTATTGGTGTAACCGGTACTAAAGGCAAGGGCACAACCGCCAGCCTGATTCATAAAATTTTAAAAACTGCCGGGAAAAGAGCCTGGCTGGGTGGTAATATCGGCATAGCTCCTTTTAGTTTTATAAATAAAATTAAGAAAGATGATTGGGTAATTTTAGAGTTGTCCAGTTTTCAATTGGAAGATATGGAAGTAAGTCCGAAAATTGCGGTTATTACTAATTTTACGAGCGAGCATTTGGCGCCGGCCGACCCGAATAACCCCAATTTTCATCGTTCCCTTGCTAATTATTGGCAAGCAAAA
>CAYMCJ010000026.1:2388-14406 GCA_964388985.1 uncultured Gammaproteobacteria bacterium
AAAATTTCCAGATTACATTCTAAAAAGGACGATACCGTTCTTCTTTCCCCGGCTTGCGCCAGTTTTGGTATGTTTAAGAATTATAAGGAAAGGGGGAAAATGTTTAAAGAAGAAGTAAATCGGCAGAATCGTTGAGAAGCTTGAATCGCTGAAGGTGCTGAAAGGCGCAGAAGACGTTGAGATTAGACCGTCACAGTCCCTATCGGAGACTGTGACGGAGCAAAAGATAAAGTAACATTTAATTATATATGATTATATTTCTTTACGGCCAAGATACGTTTAGGAGCCGGCAAAAATTAAATGAATTAAAAAATAAATTTATTCGTGAAGTTGACCCTAGCGGATATAGTTTGGTTGTTATTGATGGAAAAACAGCTGATATTGGGTTGATTAATGAAAAGATTATGCCCGCCTCCTTGTTAACAAAAAAAAGAATGATTATTATTGAAGATTTGTTTGTTAATAAAAATTTAGCGGTTTTTGGAGAAATAAATGATTTGTTGAAAAAAACAAGCCATTCTCAAGATAATATTATTATTTTTTGGGATTCAAGCATAAAAACGGACAGGAAAGGAAATATTGTTAAACCGGATAATTTCGGCAGGGAAAAACCGTTGGCAGTCAAGCCGAAACAGCTATTTAAATTTTTATTAAATCAAAAATACGCGCAGGAGTTTAAACCTCTTTCCAATACGGCCACAGCCAATTGGATTAAAAAAAGAGTCAAAGAGCAGGGTGGCAATATTAGTTATCAGGCAGTCCAAACTTTAATTTCCTTGATCGGCAATTTTGAAAATTCAGAGTGGTTTTTAAATAATGAGGTGGATAAGCTTATAAATTATAAATTTGGGCAGGAGCCTAAATTAATTCAAGAGGCACAAGGAGGAAAACCAGTTGAAATAAATGCCGAAGATGTGCGACAGTTGGCCAGAAATATATTTGATGAAAATATATTTGCGCTAACCGATGCTTTAAGTGTTAAAGATAAAGCAGCCGGCTTAAAATTATTGGAAGATCAGCTTGAGGCCGGTTTAACTGATAGCTATTTAATGAATATGATAATAAGGCAGTTTAAAATTTTATTATCAGTCAGGCAGGCTCTTGACTCCGGACAAAGCTCGCGGGTGATAATCAGTTCTTTAAAATTACATCCTTTTGTCGCCCAAAAAGCAATTAATCAAGTGCGCAGATTCAGCCTGCCGGCTTTAAAAAATATTTTAAAAGAGCTCGTAAATATAGATTTTAAAATAAAAACAGGTAAAGGGGACGCAAAAACAATGCTGGATTTATTTATGTTGAAGATATAACTTTTATAAATCGCGATTTATTTTCAGAAGAGCAATTTTAAAAAATAAAAAACTGGAAAAAATTTTAGCAATTATTTCCAATTTTTATAAAAAAATCAATTATTTTATTTTTTAATTTTGTTTAATTTTTTATGTAATTTTGATTTTTTTCTGTCTCTGGTATTTTTTTTAATAATCCCCCTTTGAGCCGCTTTATCCAGTGCCTTTAGGGTTTTTTTTATAAATTCTTCCGCATTTTTTTCTTTGGCCGTAATTGCCTGATTGCTTTTCTTGATTAAATTTTTTAGGTTATTCTTAATTTTTTTATTATATACTTTTCTTTTAGCGCTTTTACGCAATTCTTTTTTACCTGATTTTAGGTTTGGCATACTGTTAATTTAATATTTATTATTTATATCTATAACATAGTTAATAATAACATTTACTATTTATTTGTCAATAGCTTATGGGTGGGCGCTTGCCTTTTTATCGTTTGTTTGTTATATTATTATAGAGCTTCTAAAAGCTTTTTTTATATATTCATACAAAAAGGGTAATTATGCCGATTGGTCCGTCTCAATTTTAGCAAGGCGGGTTAAAATAAAGCCCTAATCCGGCCATTGTGCGTTAAAAAGGGCAATTAGCTCAGCTGGCTAGAGCGCATCCCTGATAAGGATGAGGTCGGAGGTTCGAGTCCTCCATTGCCCACCATTATTTATATATTGACGCGGGGTAGAGCAGTTGGCAGCTCGCCAGGCCCATAACCTGGAGGTCGCCGGTTCGAATCCGGCCCCCGCAACAAAAAATAAAAAGAAAAATAAGAGAAATAAGAATAAAAAGAAATGGTTTAAAGCTATGTGTTGGTTAATTCTTATTTTTCTTCCCGTTTTTATTTTTCTTATTTTTTGGGGCCTCGGTAGCTCAGTGGTAGAGCAAAGGACTGAAAATCCTTGTGTCGTCAGTTCGATTCTGACCCGGGGCACAAGCAACTTTTAGCAATTAACTTTTAACACCTTATTAATTGTTAAAAGTTAATTGTTAACGGTTGGGGACGGAGTGTGGCCTAGTTGGCTAAGGCGCATGCTTTGGGAGCATGAGATCCCGGGTTCAAGTCCCGGCACTCCGACCAATATTTGACAATTATTATAAATTAAGATAATATTTTTAAATGTTTTAATATCTAAACAATAAGTTATGCTAACAATAAGATTATCAAGGATAGGTAAGAAAAATGAGCCGATGTATCGTTTGATAATATCGGAAAAGACAAAAGATCCTTATGGGCGAGCATTGGAGATTTTAGGCTCATATAATCCTTATACAAAAGAATTTCAAGCCAAGGAAGAGAGGATAAAATATTGGCTTAGTCAGGGTTCAGGGATGTCTCCGACCGTAAATAATCTTTTGGTTGAAAAAGGTATTATTAAAAATAAGAAAGTGAAAGCCTCTAAATCAGGAAAAAAGAAGAAAGCCGGGAAAGAAGAAGAAAAGAAAGACGAAGGCAAAAAATCCGAGACGGATAATCCAGCGGAAAGCATTAAAAATGATAACGAAGATAATAATGAACCGCCGGCCGAAGGGGGGCAGGATAAGGCCGAGAAAAGCCAAGACAAGGCCATAGATAAAAATAGTGATAATAACGATAATCAGGAAGAAGTGAAAAAACAAGCGAATGAAGAAACTGAAAAAGAATAAAATATTTACTAATAATAAAGAAAAAATAGTAAAAATTCTTGACAAAATATAGAAATATGTTATAATAGTCATAATATAGTAAATTGCCGTATTTAATATATTTGGCGAGATTAATTATTAAGGGTTCTTTCAAATTTGACGTAGTAATTTTAAAAGTCGATTTGGAAGAAAACAATGTAAAACATTATGGCGAAAGAAAACGACAAAGAATTTTTAGAAGGCATTGTAAAAGCCATTGTTAGCAACCCTGACAAAGTATCAGTGGAAAGAACAGTGGATGAAATGGGCGTTCTCTTAACTTTAAAAATTGACCCATCTGACATGGGTTATGTAATTGGTCGAAGAGGACAAACCGCACAAGCCATGAGAACTTTACTGAAGATTGTCGGAGCAAAAAATAATGCTCGGGTTAATTTAAAGATTTATGACCCGGAAGGAGCTCAAAGAGCGGCTAACAGAAATGTTAGTAATGCCGACATCGACACTTCATCGGTTGATGATTTAAAAATATAAATCAAAAACAAATCAAATATCCGAAAAGCCACAACCAGTTTAGTTCGTGGCTTTTTGGTTTATGATATAATATAAATATAATTTAAATCTACAAATGTTATGCGAATACTGCAAATAGCTACAAATCGAATTATGTTTTTACAATAAGCAATGTACCAATATTTTAAAAAAATATTCGCAACATTCGCGTTAATTTAAAATTGTTTAATTTTTTAAAGCGGATTCGGATTAACTGTTCAAAAACAATTTAAAATCAATAAACTTATTATACCATTCGTATCATTCGCATTCATAAATAATAGGTTTAGTTCCTAACAACGGATTAGCATTAATGGTTTGTCCTTGGTTTAAAAATCAATAAATTATATTGAACTATGATTTTTCATATTATTACAATTTTTCCGGAAATTTTTAATTCTTATTTTAATGAGAGCATTCTTAAACGCGCTCAGGAAAAAGGAATAATAGAGATTAAAATTTATAATTTGAGAAAATGGACAACTGACAGGCATAAAACCGTAGATGATTCTCCTTACGGCGGCGGCGCCGGTATGATTATGAAAGTTGAACCTGTTTACAAGGCTTTATGCGCCTTGAAGAAACGGAAATTAACCAAAAATAAAAAGCAAAAAATAATATTGCTTTCCGCCAAGGGCAAATCCTGGACTCAGTCGGTGGCAAAAAAATATGTCCGTTTTGATGAAATGATTTTAATTTGCGGACGTTATAAAGGAGTGGATGAACGTATAATTGAATTTGTTGATGAAGAAATATCTATTGGAGATTATGTTTTAACCGGCGGGGAAATTCCGGCCATGGTAATAGTTGATTCAATCACGCGACTGTTACCCGGTTCTTTGGGAAATATTGAAAGCGCTAAAAATGAATCATACAGTCGGCCGAATGTTTTGGAATATCCGCAATATACGCGCCCGAAAATATTCAAAGCCGGCGGAAAAAAATATAAAGTTCCCGAAATTTTACTTTCGGGGAATCATGAAAAAATTAAAGATTGGAGAGCAAAAAATTCTCAGATTAAGAAAAAGAATTAAACATTTTTAGATTTTATTCTATTTTCCATTTATTTCCTTCTTTTTTTAATTTTCCCTCAATACAAAACCCGGCTGATTTCATATGTCCGCCTCCGCCTAAAAGAACAGCTAATTTTGACATATCCGCTTCAGGATGGGAGCTACGCAGGCTGCCTTTAATTTTTCCGCCAGCCTCTTCCCGCAAGAGCATTATACCTTTTACTCCGTGTAAATTACCCAGAAAATTAGCTATGCCGTCAAAGACATCTTCATTATTTTCATATTTTTTTATTTCCGACAGCGATAATATTGAAAAAGCTAAATTGTATTTTTTATTTATAATTAAATTATTCAAGGCCGTTCCAAACAATTTCATGGATGATAAATCTTTATTGCGCCATGTTTTTTCAACTATCTTAGTAAAATTGGCTCCATAAGACAGCATCTCGGAGGCAATTTCGGTTGTTTTATCCGAGGTTGATTGATAAAGAAAGTTGGCCGTATCAGTCAGGATGCCGGCCAGAATGCAATTGGCAATATTTTTTGTTATTTTTAGATTGTTTATTTTGAAAAAATAATATAACACCTCCGTGGTCGCGGCCGCTTCAGGAAATCTAATTTCCAAGTCGGCATAATCATCAACTTTAAGGTGATGGTCAAATTCAATGATAAATTGATTTGGCGTTTTTAGGTTTATCTCTTTTGCCAGGCCAGTTCTTTTTTTATTGCCACAGTCAAGAATAATTATTAAATCATAGTTAGTTAAATTTTCAACCACTGAATGTTTGGTTTCAAGTTTGTCAATAAAAGGTAGCCAGGAATAATTTGAAGTTGGATTGTCTTGACAAAAAGCAGTATATTTTTTGTTAAATTTTTCCAGCAGGTCAATTAAAGTACAAACCGAAGCCAGAGCATCTCCGTCCGGCCGCTCATGTGTTATTAAAAGAATATTTTTCGCTTCCATTATTTTTTTATAAGCGATTTTAAATTTATTGATGATATTTTGGTCCATTTTATTATAAAGGGACTATCGTCGAATGCCATTTTGGTTGCAAATCCTAAAAATTGGTAAAATTTTTTCTAAACTTTTTCAGCTTATATTCCATATAAACCTCAAAAATTATATAAAAAATTTTTCTTAATTTTTATAATTTTCGCTTCAAAAGCGCATTCGGCGACAGTCCCATAAAAAGAATCCGTAAAGTATGAGGATTCTATTTTATTTGGTTAATTTGTTGTTTGTTATTGATGGAGGGGTTTATTTAATTATATTTTTTCAATTGTTTTTTCTTCTTTATAAAATTGTAAAATATCGCCTTCTTTGATAATCGGTTTCCCCTCATACTGAAGTCCACCCTCCATATTTTCATCTATAAAATTAACATCCTGCTTGCCTGATTGCAATTTTATTAATTTTCCCTTTTCAATTATTTCCTTGTCCCTGATTACTTCTATCAGGTTGTTAATTTCCACTTTTCCTTCAATAACTTTTCCGCCAATAATCTGGCTGTTACTTTCAGTTCTAAATATTACCATTACTTTTAGTTTGCCAGTATCCAGCCGTTTTATTTCCGGCTCTATTGATTGCTGCATTTCCTCTCTAATATATTTAATTAAATCATAAATTATATTAAAAATATTGACCTTTATATTTTTTTCTCTTATTAAATTTTCAATCTGCGGCTGGATTTTTATGTTGAATCCCAGTATTTGAGCGTCAGCCGCTTCGGCCTTTTCTATATCGCCTTCCGTTATATTACCTAAGCCTTTGTTAATTATGTCTACCCTGATTTTTTCATTATTTATTTTTTCCAAAGATTCTTCAACCGCTTCGGCCGAACCCAGAACATCACTTTTTATAATAATATTAATCTTTTTTATTTTATTGTTTTTTCCGTCCGTTTCCGGTTCGTTGCCCGCGGATTTTGTTTCCCCATGCCCGTTATAATCGTGGCGATAGTGTGACAACTTAATTCTTTCACCCTCTTCAACTTTTAACATATCTCCGACTTGCGGCAGAATTCTAAAGCCGATTATCATTACTGGAGTTGATGGCGGAGCTTCTTTTATTTCTTCATCTTTGTAATTTTTAAGGGCTCGTACTTTCCCATAGTTTTTTCCCTCAAAACAAAGTTGGTCGCCAATTTTTAAAGTGCCGTTTTGAACCAGAATGGTGGCGGTCGGGCCGGTACCTTTATCAATGTGTGATTCCACTACCGTTCCTACCGCCTTTGAGTTGGGATTGGCGGAAATATTTTCTTTTTCCATATCAGCTATTAATAAAATAATATCAAGCAAATTTTCCACCCCGGTACCAACTTTGGCCGATATGGGCGAACAGATTGTTTTGCCTCCCCAGTCTTCGGGGGTAATATTCAGTTTATTTGATAATTCTTGTTTTGTTCTGTTAATATCGGCTTCGTTTTTGTCTATTTTGTTAATAGCTACCAAAAACGGAATTTTAGCCGCTTCAATAATCCGAAAGGCCTCGATTGTTTGCTGTTTAACTCCGTCATCAGCGGCCACAACTAAAATGGCAATATCGGCCGCTTTGGCTCCGCGACTGCGCATGGCCGTAAAGGCTTCATGCCCCGGCGTGTCAATAAAAGTAATTAATCTATTTCTTCTTTTAACCTGATAGGCTCCGATATGTTGTGTTATTCCCCCGGCTTCTTCGTCAACTACATTAGTCCGTCTGATAGCGTCTAATAATTTTGTTTTTCCGTGGTCAACATGTCCCATAACAACGACTACCGGCGGTCTTTCCTGTAAATTTTCTTTTTTTTCTTTTTCTAATATTTTATCTATTTTGTTTTCATCAGCTTTGTTTATCTCTAATTCTTTTTCATCCAATTTAACTTCAAAACCTAAATTGGAGCCCACTATGGCCGCTGTTTCAAAATCTATCCTTTCATTCATGGAAGAAAAAACTCCGTTTTCCATTAATTCCGTCAGGATTTTATTTATAGGCAGTTTAAACAATAAGGCCAAATTTTTTACAGTGATAAAATTGGGAACAAAAATTATTTTTTTGATTTCATCCTTTTTTTCTTCTGTTACCTCGGGACTTTCATCTTTTATTTTTTTTAATTTTTTGGAAAAATTGGACCAATTTTTTATAATTTTTTGAGCCGTATGGTTGTCAATTTTAATTGCTTTTTGGCCAATATGAAATCCGAGTTGCGGCAGTAAGTCGCGCAAATCCTGAGGGTTGATTTTTAATGCTCTGGCTAATTCAGTAACGTTCATATTATATGTAGTAATATTGTTGCCCTAAAATTATTTGTTAATAAAATATTTAGTGACAATCCCCGTATAATTAAAAAGGGCTTATTAAAGCCCGAATTTAAACTTATTACATTTAACTTTACAGTATTTTTTACAGTTAGTCAATAAAATTAAAATTTATTATTTTTCGGTTGATATATAGTTGTTATATAAAGGAAATAAAATAGATAAATTATAATATAAATATTTGTAATATCAAAAACCGGATTTTACAACCACCCGGTTTTTTTATAGATATTTAAACTTTACTCATTATTATTAACTTCATCAATTTTTACGCTATCTTCCATAATTAACGGTTCAGGCCGGGGCAGGCCGATTATATCATTATTTCTTTTTTCTATTTCTTCTATAATATCAATTGGCAGAGGAACAACAATATTTTTTCTATAAAAGTAGCTTTCGGGCTCGTTTAGCACTGGGAAAATATAAGCCGGGACATACAATTCCGTACTGTCGCCCTTAGTGTAATTATACTGCCAGCGGACTACTAAACCTAAAGTTGGGGTGCCAAGTTCAACCTCAACTGTTTTAGAAGCATAGGGATTGACCCAGTTGGAATAAACTTCTCCCTTTAGCGCTAAATTTATAATTTTTTGAGAATCAGTTTCTACCGCATAATTTGAGCTTTCATAATCTTGAGGCGTAATTCCCCTTAGGCCGTATACTTTTTTATACCTGATATTTATATCTACTGTTATACCGTAAGGATTGCCGGCTTCATCGCTGACCGTCTGCCCGTTTATTATTAAAGGATAGATTACCTGAATTGTATCCGGGATATAGGCCGTTTCTTTATTGGCGGCGGCATCATAATATTGCCGCCAGTCAGCCTGCACTTGGCCGGGGCCGTAATTTTTTATATTTATTTCATAGTCTTTTATAAAGGCATTGGCAATAGCAATTAATTCTTCGTCAGCCGGCACATCAGAAATTTTTAAACGAAGCTCTTCGTAGCATTTTTGATTTACCTGCGGGTCGCTGTTTACACATTCGGCTTCCGGCCGGGGCCATTTTTCCCAATAAGCGTTTAAAGAAACCGCGCTATTGGTTATATCAAAATAAATTGAATAGCCGTAATTTTTATCTTCTATTATATTCAGGTTGCTGATAGTGGTCTGGCTAAATTTATTTAGGTCAATTAAACCGGTGTTAATACCTGAAATAAGACCCGCCATTTGTTGGCCGACGTTTTTGTCTTTTATTCTTTTAAATACCGCCATTTGCTCTTCGTTTATAGTAAATTTATCCCCTTGATAGATATAATTATAGTTGGTAATATCCGGGGCCGGCATTAGCACTTTACTTTCGGCCGTGTTGGCGCTGTTAGCGACTGGAGCGGTGGCGGACCCGCCGCCGCCGCGGCCAGCTACGCCGGCAGCTTCATTAAATTGACCCTCTTCATTAATTTGTTCCGATACCAAAGAGCCAAAGGCATTATTTTCAACCTGTATAATTTCTTTCTGGCTAAAATTTAAATTTATTTTTTTATTTTTATTTAGGTAATAAAGCAGAGAAGCAATTATTAAAACGATTATTATTAAGCCAATTAAGGCAAGTTGGCCTTTAGCCGACATATCTTTTTTTTGCATATTCATATTAATATTGAATAACGGCCAAACTCTTAATGCCAGACCGTAATTCCGATAATTTATAATAATTATATTTTAGCTCTTTTGGGAAGATTATGCAAAAATGGTATAATATTAATATGATGTAAATAATTGTAAATTATGGTAATTAAGTAATTAGTAGTCTGATATTTACTGATTTATAACTTAATTTTAGAAAAAATTTGTATGAATTTAAATAAAAGTGGAGCGATTTTAAAATTTCCTAAAAATTTTTTATGGGGAGCGTCTAGTTCCGCCTACCAGATTGAGGGCGGGAATATTAATGATTGGAGCGAATGGGAAAAGAAAAGGGCTAATAAGCAGGCGCGGGAAGGCGGGTCTGCTTATCACAAGCCGAGCGATCCGGAATTACAAAGGAAGGCCAAAAACCCGCTTAATTATATTTGCGGCCGAGCTTGCGATGGATATAATAGATATGAAGAAGATTTTGATATTGCCAAATCTTTAAACCACAACGCGCACCGTTTTTCCATAGAATGGTCGCGAGTGGAGCCGGAAGAGGGAAAATTTAATAAAAAAGAAATTGAGCATTATAAAAAGGTAGTTCAGGCGCTTCACAAAAGAGGGATTGAGCCCTTGGTAACCCTATGGCATTATACTAATCCCCTGTGGTTTACGCGCGCCGGAGGCTGGGCGGGCAAAGGGAGTGTAGATAAATTTTTAAGATATAGCGAGAGAATTGTTACTGAATTGAAGGATGACGTTAAATATTGGATTACCGAGAATGAACCGGAAACAGTCGCGCGAAATAGCTATATACTGGGCGCGAGGCCGCCGCAAAAGAAGAGTGTAATTAAAGGCTTTAGAGTATTGGGAGCGCTAGTGGAGGCGCATAATCGGGCCTATGATTTAATACATGAAATTGACGGAGAGGCGAAAGTGGGATGCTCCGAAAGTTTGGTTTATTTTGAAAGCTATAATAATTGGCCGCATAATTTATTGGCCAAAAAAATATTAGAGTATTGGCGGAATGAAAAATTTTTTCCACGCATTATTGAACATAGTGATTTTTTGGGTCTGCAATATTATTTTCACAGCTGCGTCCGGATAAATCCGTTTAAGTCATGGAAGGGTTTTCAGTATAATGAAAATAAAAAATTAAGCGATATGGGATGGGAAATTTACCCCGAAGGAATTTATTATATTTTAAAAAGCTTAAAAAAATACAATTTGCCGATTATTATTACTGAAAACGGGATAGCGGATTATAAAGACGGATATCGCGCTGATTTTATTAAAGATCATTTAATTTGGACGCATCGGGCGATAGAGGAAGGTGTCAAAGTGAAAGGATATTTTTATTGGTCGTTTTTAGACAACTTTGAATGGGACTCAGGTTTTTGGCCACGCTTCGGCTTGGTAGAAGTTGACTATAAATCATTTGAACGTAAAATCAGACCAAGCGCCTGGATTTATGCCAAGATTTGTAAAAATAATGCTCTACGAATTACGAATTAGTTACGAATGTACTAATACGGACTATTTATCTATTTACAATTAATTATAATTATTTATTTTTTAACACCTTGTAATTTACAAGTAATTTATTGTAAATTATAGTAAATTGGTAATTTTAATTCGTAATTGATAATTTTTAGTTGATAATTGATATATGTGGTTAATTATCGCTATTTCAGCTTATTTTATTAACGCCGGCGTCTATGTGGCCGATAAGTTTTTGCTGTCCAAAAAAATTCATTCTTCCATTACTTATGCTTTTTATGTTGGTATCTGGAGCATATTTAATTTGTGTCTGCTCGTGTTTGATCCCTGGCTGCCTGATTTTCAAGAATTGGCCTTAGACTTACTGGCCGGCATGCTGTTTTTAGTAACCCTGATATTTTGGTATAAGGCTCTTCATCAGAGCGAGGCCACGCAGGTGGTTCCGATCGTCGGGGCCTTAGTGCCAATTTTTTCGCTTTTATTTTCTTTTGTATTTTTAGGCCAATCTTTGGGAGAAAAGCAGCTGCTGGCTTTTATCATATTAATTATGGGCGGTATTTTAATTTCAATTAAACATACCCGTTTTTATTATTTTAAAGAAAGCTGGGGAAAATTTAAAAATGTTTTTGGAAATTTTTTAGGCATACTCCACGCCCGCTACCGGCCAGCCAGCCGTTTAATACTTAATTCCTTGGTTTCGGCTTTGTTTTTTGCCGTTTATTATGTTTTAATAAAATATATTTATGATAACCAGCCATTTATTGGCGGCTTTGTCTGGTCGCGGCTGGGTACATTCTTAGGCGTATTGTTAATGTTATTTATACCGACTTGGCGGCAGTTAATTATAAAACATCAGAAAGGCGTAAAAACTCCGAAAAATTTATCCATATTTTTATTTATTAGAATTTTGGCCGCCTTGGCTTTTATAATGCTAAATTGGGCTATTAGTTTGGGGAGTGTAGCTTTAATTAATTCTTTACAGGGCACGCAGTATATATTTTTAATATTGTTGGTTTTATTTTTATCCGCTAAGTTTCCTAAAATTTCAAAAGAGGAACTGGGCGGCGGAGTAATGCTGCAAAAAATTATGGGCGCGGTTTTGGTTGGAGTGGGGCTTTATATGTTAAT
>CAYMCJ010000027.1:0-14100 GCA_964388985.1 uncultured Gammaproteobacteria bacterium
ATTTATAATAAAATTATGTATGAAAAAAAGTTTCATCGCAATTCACAAAAAAGGTTTTACGGGCAAGATAAAATTTATTTTGTGGTTGCCAAAACGTTTAAAAATCAGCCGTATTTTAAAGAGCCGATATTTTGTGATTTATTAATTGAAGAATTGAAATTATGTAAAAAAATGAAAAGATTTAAATTATACGGCTTTTGTTTGATTTATGACCATTTGAATTTATTACTCCAGCCTGATGATGAATTTAATATTTCCAAGGTGATGCAATCAATTAAAAAGGAGTTTTCGCGGGATGCCAATTGTTTGATTTTAAATAATAGCAAAGGCGACATTCCTAATGAAGAAGGCGACATTCCAGAATGTCGCCTTCACGGTTATCAATATTCACGGCAGTATAAAAAAATATTTGATATGCCTCGTTTATTGAATTTTCATAAAAAATTTATCACCAAATACGGCCGGTCCCAATTTCAAATCCCCAAATTTAAATGGCAGAAGTCATTTTATGACCATGTTATCAGGGGCAAAAAAGATTTTAAAAATCATTACCGATACACGGTTTACAATTATATTAAGCACGAATTGCCGGAAAATTGGCAATATACTTCATTAAATTATGAAGAGATAATTGATTAAATTAAGCGGTGATTTTTTTGTTGTTCTATAAAAATAACTATAAAAATAGCAAAAAATCAACTAAAAAAAGCCGGCACAATTTGCCGTCTTTTTTGTGAGAGATGTCGGCCATTTTGCTCCAAATTGGCCGACTATTTATTTAAGGGCTTGTAGAATATATTAGTAGTTTTACCAAATTTAATTAGCTTATTCTGTTTTACCAACAGATTAAGGTAATTGGCGGCTTGGCTGTCTTTTACTCCGATAATTTTTTCCACTTCATCATTGGTAATTTTTTGTTTTCCCTGCGCGTAAGCCATGATTTTTTTTAGATTTTCCTGGGCTTTTTGCGAGCGTTTTTGATTGGCGATTTGCAGGAGGTCTTTTAATTTGTTCTTGAATTTTATTGCAAAAGGTATTTCGGGTGCGCTGGGCGCTGGAGGCGGCGGAGTTGGAGCGGTAGGAATTGGCTGGGGAGCTGGGGTTGGCGCTTCGGCTTTTGGGGCGGGCTCGGACTCGGCCGAGGTTTCGGCGACATTATGAAATGTCGCTTTCTCTGTTTCTTCCGGCTCGGTTGGTTTTTTCGGCTCTGGGACAACTTCTTTTGGTTCGTTGTCTGTTTGGGGCTGGGATTCTTCTTTTGGGGCGGGCTCGGACTCGGCCGAGGTTTCGGCGACATTCTGGAATGTCGCTTTCTCTGTTTCTTCCGGCTCGGTTGGTTTTTTCGGCTCTGGGACAACTTCTTTTGGTTCGTTGTCTGTTTGGGGCTGGGATTCTTCTTTTGGGGCAGGTTCAGGTTCTTCTGGGGTTGTGGCGATATTCTGGAATGTCGCTTTCTCTGTTTTTTCCGGCTCGGTTGGTTTTTGGGGTTCGACAACCGGCTCCGCGGGTAGGGGAGAAATTATTTTTGGTTCTATTTCGGCCGTAATTGCTTCCGGAGCTAATTCCGGTTTTGGCGGCGCGGGCGGGGTTGGTTCTGGCGCGGGCGGCGTTGGAGTTGGCTGGGGTTTGGATTGATTATTTTGTTTTAATAGATTTTCGTCTGACATAGTTTTATTTTAGCATATCCGGGGTTTTTGATGAAGAAGGATATAAAATAAGGCGACATTTTTTGAAATGTCGCCTTTTAGGTGGTAATAATAGAGCCGATGTAGTATAGCGAGAGGTTAATCAAGGTATGGCCGGCGCCGGTAAGAAGAAAAGCTCTAAGATGATTATTGCGATAGCCGCCGAATTTTAAATATGATATTGACAGCATAAGGCCAATCGGGCCAAGAGCAATAAGAGAAGGCAATCCGATATGCAGATAAGCAAAAATAAGAGACATGGCTAGGACAAAAAGGTAAAAAATTACACTTTTTTTGTTAATAATTTTTAAAATCGCGAAAAAGGGTATAAATCTAAAGATAACCTCTTCGCCAAAAGCGTTTTTGGCTATTATCATAGTTGTGTATGGCGTGATATTTACCAGGCCATTCCAGCCAAAAGGATAGTTAATAATTGTTCCCAAAGAAAGATAGGTAATCAGGCTTAACAAAACCAGACTTAACAATATCAAAATAGTTTGAAAAGGCGAAGATTCTTGTTCCAGCCAATTTTCAAAAGAGCTCATTTTATTTCCTCCCTCTTGGATTTTATTTTTAGTTAATTTAACATATAATTATTTAATAATCAAGGGTAAAATAAATATGTTATAATTAAAATATGCTTAGCAAATTTTATAAAATTATTTTAATTTTGGGCATCGTGGCGGTCTTGGCGGCTGTGCCGGTTTTTTGGTTTACCTATGCCGCGCCAACGGAATTGGAAGTTAATTTTTTAGACATAGGACAGGGCGACGCCATTTTAATCAAAACCCCGATGGGCCAGAATATTTTAATAGACGGCGGGCCGGATGACACGATTATAAAGAGACTGGGGGAGAATTTGGCCTTCTGGGACAAGCGGATTGATTTAATGATTTTAACCCATCCCCACGACGACCATGTGGGCGGATTAGTGGACGTAATCAAGCGATACAATGTTA
The DNA here is from genome assembly GCA_964388985.1 of uncultured Gammaproteobacteria bacterium. Taxonomy (GTDB): domain Bacteria; phylum Patescibacteriota; class Patescibacteriia; order Patescibacteriales; family CAYMCJ01; genus CAYMCJ01. Next base: position 2,645 of record CAYMCJ010000027.1, read on the forward strand.
AGCAAATATTGTATACCGGCGTAATTCATACTTCCCCGGCTTATTTGGAATGGTTGGAATTAATCAGGGAAAGAAAAATTCCTTTAGTAATAATTGACCGGCCGCAGAAAATTAATTTGGGAGAAAATTGCTATTTTGAAATTTTATATCCTCAAGAAAGCCTATTGGGGAAAGAAGTGAGTAATCTGAACAACAGTTCAATCGTGGCCAAGCTAATTTACGGCCAGACAAAATTTTTATTAAGCGGAGACGCGGAGGTTGAAATTGAACAAGAGCTGTTAAATAAAAATATGGATTTACAAGCTGATATTTTTAAGGCCGGACATCATGGTTCGGACACTTCCAACAGCCAGAATTTTTTACAAGCCGTCAGCCCGAAAATAGTTGTTATCCAAGTCGGGGCTGACAATGATTTCGGGCATCCCAGCCGGCGGGTTTTAAAGAGGCTGGAAAGAATCGGGGCGCAGGTTTTTAGGAATGATTTGGACGGCACGGTCAGGATTGGAAGTAACAGTTTAAAGGTTTATATAAAATAATCAAAATGTGTAAGTCCTGTTATTGTTTTTTTGTTTTCTTGCTTTTTTGTTTTTTGGGTTACGTGTTCTTGCAAAATTTATTTTAATTGCTATACTTAAAATAGTTATTCACATAAAGTGCAGTTATTTAAATGACTGTATTTAATTTTAAATAAAAAAATATGGAAGAATCAAAGAAGAAAATATTAGTGGTTGAAGATGATGAGATGATAGGCCCAATGTATAAAACAAAATTTGAAAATGACGGCTATGTTGTTTTTATGGCCAATAACGGGGTTGATGGCTTGGAAATAGCCAAAAAAGAAAAGCCGGATATTATAATGCTTGATATAATTTTGCCCCAGCTGGACGGATTTTCGGTTTTAAAAGAATTAAAAGAAAGCACTGAGACCAGGGAGGTACCGGTAGTGATGTTAACCAATTTAGGCACGGAGGAGGATAAGGAAAAGGGCGATAAGTTAGGGGCGGTTGGTTATTTGGTTAAGGCGAATTTAACGCCGGCCCAGGTAAGCCAGGAAATTAAAAAATATTTAAAATAATATAAACGCGAATTTAAAATTTTATATGCGAAACTACAAAAGTGCGAATTTATTTTTTTGCATTTTCGTAGTTTCGCATTTATTTAATTAGCTGATTTAAAATTATTAACTAGTTTGCATATTTTTTTATGAGTAATTTTAGAAAAGATTTTTTATTAGATTTAACAAAAACCAAAGTGGACGGTTTGGATAATAAATTTAATTTATCCGACCCGGAAGAAAGAAAGAAATATTTTCTTGCCAAGGCTGGAAAAGAAATTAATGAGCTTAAAGAGTATTTTAAAACCAATACTTTTATTGCTTATTGGCTGGGCAAAAAAAATGCCGGTAAAGGCACTTATTCAAAGTTAATGATGGAAATATTCGGGGATGATAAAATAGCCCATATTTCCGTCGGCGATGTAGTCAGGGATACCCATAAAGCGCTGGCCACCGAAGAAGGAAAACAGGAATTAATTGAATATTTAAAAAAGGATTATCGGGGATATATTTCAATAGAAGACGGCATTGAGGCCATTTTAAATCGCAGTCAGGACAAGGTATCGGTTCCGGCCGAGTTGATGCTGTCTTTGGTTAAAAAAGAAATTGATAAGCACGAGGGTAAAATTTTATTTATAGACGGCTTTCCGAGAACTTTGGGCCAGATATCATATTCTCTGTATTTCCGCGCTCTTATTAATTATCGCGAAGACCAGGATATTTTTATTGCCATTGATATTCCGGAATCGGTTATTGATGAGCGCATGAAATATCGGGTTGTCTGCCCTCAGTGCAATACGCCGCGCAACTTAAAACTTTTTACTACCGAAAAGGTCGGTTATGATAAGGACAAAAAAGAATTTTATTTAATTTGCGACAATGCCGGTTGCGACGGATTCCGCATGGGTATGAAAGAAGGTGATAATTTAGGCATAGAATCAATCAGAAAAAGACTGGAATTGGACGAAGAGCTTATTAATAAGGTTTTTTCTTTGCATGGAGTGCCAAAAGTGCTTTTAAGAAATTCAATTCCGGCTAAAGAAGCCAAAAATTTGGTTGATGATTATGAAATAACGCCGGAATATGTTTATGAATTGGACGCAACTGGCCAGGTAAAAACAATTGAAAAACCCTGGATTATCAAAGACGATGCAGGGCAAGATGCTTACAGTTTATTGGCCCCGCCAGTAGCGGTTTCATTAATAAAACAGTTGGCAAAAATTTTAATTGGGCGGTAAATAGGTGTGGAAAACTTAAAAAAATTGCGTTTTTTATAGATTTTTTGTTTAGTATTAGATAAAATTATACTACTTGACAAATATTAAATAAAGATTAAAATAGAATTAGCCATATGAAAAAAGCCACCAGAACAATTTTAGAAAAGACTAAAACCGGCCTAATGTTAATTTTGGGAATCGTTATTATTGGTATAGAATCCCTGGCGGCTAAGAATTAAGTGTAAAAATAAATTTGAAATAAGCCGAGCCGCCCCAGGGAAAACCAAAGGCGGTTTTAAGATGTTCATTTTTAAGTTCAAGAAAGGAGGGATTATTTCGGTCAGGGTTGTAAAATTTTAAACCGATTTTTGAAAAAAGGAGAATTTGGCATGGAAATAGGAGTAAGTGCAGTTGGAATAGAGAGGTTTTCTGAGTTAGCAAAACAACAAAGCATTCTCCGAGAAAAGCTTCAAAGAGCGGAAGAAAGCAACAACCAATCCGCGGCCAGGAAAGCCAGGTTTGATCTGGAACAAACTCAAAAAGGAATTAGCAAAGCAATGAGTCGTTTGTCAATAATGGTTTAAAATTTTTTCAAGGAGGAGATTATGTATAGTAATTTTATTAAATATCATAATCTTTCTCCTCTTATTTATCAATTTAATAAATTTATATATGAATTTTATTCAAAATATAACCAGAATTATTATTATTTCAATCATTATTATTAATGATAATTTTTGTTATCCCTTGAAGACACATTTGTAAAAAAATAATATAAAAAATAAAAAAGTCGTCTTCAAAGGGAAGACGATTTTTATTTATAAGGCTCTTTACATTATTTTTCACTAGCGTGAAAAAGTCACACTACCTGCCTCGCCAAGTTTCAGCAAGGCGGGTGGATGTGACACTCACTTATGCTAAGGCTTCAGCGAGGCAGGCAGGCGAATTAATAATTTAAGAAAGGAGGAGGGGCGATGGGAGAAAAAATTAGCGATGAAGTATGTTTTAGACTTGGATTTGAAGCGCTTTTTAATCATAGCCCGCAGGAATTTGTAATGTCGGCAATCAAAGGAGATTTGCCTTGGACATTAGAAGGTTTAAAAAGTTTTCCTGTTGATTTTGATCTTTTTTTAGAGTTGGTAGAAAGAGGAAAAGAAATATTAGTCCAACCCCAGAAAGGAGGAGATTTATAATGAAGAGAAAAAAGATAAAAAGAGTAGATAAACTTCGAAGCGGTCAAGGCAAGCCTGTTAAATTTGGCGAGGCAAAAAGAATAGCCGCGCGGCAAGCAGCTTTTAAAAGCGCCCAGGAGCAGGCTCAGGCTTTGGGATACGAGAAATAGCGTTGATATTTTGTCCGGCTTGCCTTAAAAACCCTGCGGAGTTTCAAATTTAAGATTTGAAATTTCCGCGGGGTTGATTTTTTTTAAAAATATGATATTCTATTTTAAATATGTTTAAATATAAATAAGTTAATAATATTTATATTTTGGTTATTTTTAAAATTTAACCGAAAAAGGAGGAAAGCTATGGAGAAGAGAGCGTTGGTGTGCGGAGCCGGTGGATTCATCGGCCATCATCTGGCAAAAGAGTTAAGGGAGCGGGGTTATTTTGTTGCTGGGGTGGATATTAAATATCCTAGTTATTCAAAGACATTCGTTGATGAATTTTTATTGCTTGATTTGAGGGAAAAGGAAAATTGTAAAATAATTTTAGCCCCTATACATTTCGACGAGATTTATTTGCTGGCAGCTGATCGGGGCGGGGCTGGTTATATGGATGTAGGCGAGTGTGAGATGATGACAGGCAATGCTTTAATAAATATTAATATGATTAAAGCGGTTGTTGAAAAGCCGGGCAAAAAAAGACCTAAAATATTTTTTTCTTCCTCGGTCTGCGTTTATAGGGATATGCCGATTGAGGCCGAGATGATTTGCGAAGATGATGTTTATCCGGCTTATCCGGGCAATGAATACGGTTGGGAAAAACTTTATACCGAAAGAATGCTCCTATCCTTTAGAAGAAGATATGATTTGGAAGTAAGGATTGCCCGTTTTCATACCACCTATGGCCCGGAAGCCAACTGGGAAGGTGGCCGGGAAAAAGCGGCTGATGCTTTATGCCGAAAAGCGGCCTTAGCCAAGGACGGCGGTGACCTGGAGGTTTGGGGAGACGGTCAGGCAGTTAGGAATTTTGTTTATATTGATGATTTAATAGCCGCGATTATGGTTTTAATGGCCTCGGATATTAACCAGCCGGTAAATATCGGCACTGACGAATACGTAACCGTTGATGAATTGGCTAAAATCGTAATCAAGGTTTCGGGCAAGGATTTAACAATAAAGCATATTCCCGGGGCGGTCGGAGTTGCGGCCAGAAATTTTAGCAACGAGCTGATAAAAGCCGCGGGCTGGCGGTCAAGATATTCTCTGGCTCAGGGAATTGCCATTCATTATCCCTGGGTGGCAGGGCAGGTTAGGAGGAAATACGGCTGATAATGTCCGCCGTAATACTACCCCGCAAAATTTCAGATTGAAAATTTGAAATTCTTGCGGGGTTGATTTTTTTTTAGAGATATGATATTGTATTAGTATATGAAACAGGCTGGTATAATCCGCCCTAATTTAAATTTGGGCGGACAAAATTTATTATTAGGCTTATTATTGTTACTGCCGTAGCGGGTGGCTTGTTTTTTAACTAAATTGGAAAAAATAAAATTATATAAAAATAGAAACAGCCGCCTTCCCAAGGCGGTATTTTTTATTGCCTGAATATAGAAAATAATAAGGAGGGAAAACAATGGAAGAAGAAATCAGGGAATTAGAAGAAACAAAAAGAGTATTGGCCGAGAAAGGAGATTGGAAAAAATATGACGAGATTGCAGCCTCGCTTCTTTCTTTAAAAAAAGAGGAATTAGTTAGTACGGGGGTAAGGGCTTAGATAGCCTGAAATTTTTCAAAATAGGAATAGTGTCAAGAATGGCGCTATCCCTATTTTTATTTAATATTAGAATATTATTTAATATTTAATTATTTTTTCTTGCTTTTTTTTGTAGATTTGCTATAATTATCCACAGGAGTAATATTTAAATATTTATGGTTAAGGCAATACAAAAAATCGCTTTTTATTTTAGCTTTTTTTATGGCTCCATGAGGAGAGCGGTTTTTTGTGGTGTTTTGACTGATTATTAAAAGTTTAAGCATCATTAGGGAAAATAAACTGGCCTCCTCTTTATAAGAAGGGGCCAGTTTTATTTTTGGAAATAGTTTTTGGCCTGTTTTAATGGGACTGGTAATGTTCATTATAACTAAGGAGTGATTATGAAGCCGGGAAAATAAACAGATGATTTTTAAAAAAACAGATTGGCAATTTTGGAGTATAAGGGGTGTAATGATGGTAAAAATAGAGGGAGGTATGGCCAGAATAAGCGAGGAAAATTTAAAGTGGATTATAGCAAGGTGCGACAGAGATGGGGGGAATATAGAGATGTTGAAAGAAGCTAAAAAGGCGTTAGAATTAAAAGAGAGAACCGGGAAAGGAGAACGAAAGGATGTTAGAATATAAAAGATACAGCGTACTTTGCGAGGAAGGGGAGTCGGGTAATATACCTCTACCCTACAGCTCTGATTTTGGAGATGTAGACCAGGAAGATCCCGGTTGTTTTGCTGAAAGGCAACAATCAGACTTAAAACAACAAGAGCGAAGAGGAGATTAAAATGGCGGATTTGGGATTTGGGCTTAATGGAAAATTAGGGCTAATTGAATTGATTGGCGACGGCGCGCGCGGAAATTTACTTAAAGCGCCGGTTAAGACTGATCTTTTTGAAGATTTGTGGAATTTGGTGGGAAAGACCGTGGCTGGCGCCAAAGTTAACCGTCTTAAACCGGAAGATTCCCGCAATGGTTTTCGGGTTATTGAAGTTAACGCCGAGACAGGGGAAAACCTTGGACGGCTCAATATGCTGTATTTAAAAAAGCCGATACCCTGTTATTATCTGGTTTATGTTGAGGTGTCAGCGCCTTTCAGAAGAAAGGGCCTGGGAACACAGATATTAAATCATTTTAAGCAATTTTTGATTGAAAAGTCGGCAGTTGGTATTTTGGATAATATTATCCCCCAAGAAGATCCGAGTTATGACATTTATCTTAAGCAGTCATGGCGGCCGATTAAGAGTATTATCGGCAATTCTTCAATTAACAACGGTTGTTATTACATGATTTTTATTCCCCCCAGATTAGAAGTAAAAGATTTGCGGGAACCCGTGTTGAAGCTGACACATCACTTAAGCCGGAAACGAACAGCCATTGATATGAGGGATAATCAGGCAATGGTTCGGGAAACAATCGCCGAGTTTAAGAGTCTTTATTTGGCTTTGCTTGATTATTTTAAGGATGAAATAAGAAACAAAACCCTTTCCCCTCTTGGACGGTTTATGTTCACTCGTTTCGTGACCAAACTTATTGCTTTTAGGCGGCGCATAGAAGACTTAGTGGGTTATACCGGCGGGGATTCGTTGGAACAAATCAGGCTTGCCCAGGAAATCGCTGTTTTACCAATGCAGTCCTATACTCCCTTTGCGCTGGGAAGTGAATCAAATTTCGTGAATGGGGATATAAAATTTTGGGACAGTCTGCCCGAAGAATTAAAAAAATATCCGGCTCGCACGATTGAAGCGCTCCCCGATTATCAAAGACCCAGTTTGGTCGCCTGGATAACAGAAAAGGGTTTTGACGGCAGCCATTCTTTGACCATAGGTGATCTTATGGACCTAGGATTTGACCCCAGCCGTTTAAAAGAGATTAACATTAACGACCAGAATTTTATTTTTGAGCGGATTCAAGTCAAGCAATTGCCTGATTTGGAAAAAAAGAAGGCTCTTTTGGATAAAATCGGTTCAAAAATGCCTGGGGCAAGGGTTAAGGACGCTTGTTTAAAGGTTAATTCCCCTCTTCTTATGATTCGCGACCGGGGAAACGGCTATGTCTTACGCCGCAAGATAGGTGGTATTCATTGGGAAGAAGCGGTTGAACAATTGCAAACCAGCCCTCATCTAAAAGCCATAAATGTACCTTTAAAATTTGACAGAATAATTACCACTACCGTGCGGGAAGCTATAGAAGCGGTTGCCAGGCAACTAAATTCCGAAGAAGATAAATTACTTGAGCAACTGACTGTTTTTGTTTCCTGGAATTTGAAAAAAAATACGCCAAAAACCATGATTGACTTTACAACCACTGCGTTGGAGTCGGTTTGGCTGGCTTAAGTCTAACAGGCCATTCGGAAAAATTCGCAAAAGAAGCGCGAATTTTCTCCGAATGGCTTTTTTCTTGACTAGATTCAATTATTTAGGCTATACTAAAAGCAGATTAATATTAATTATTTTAAATTTTTTAATTATGTCAGTACCGAAAAAAAGAAGGACAAAAAGTTCAGTCGGAAACAGGCGGTCTCATCACAGTCTAAATAAAATTAATTTAAAGAAGTGTCCTAAATGCGGCCGGGCCATAGAGCCGCATAAAGCGTGTTTGTTTTGCGGAAGTTATAAAGGCAGGGAGGCTATAAAGATTAAAGGCAAAGATGAAAAAAAGAAAAAGGCTAAGAAGTAATGATATTATAATTTATAATTTCTAATTCACCTAATTTCTAATAAAATTAATAATGTTTAATGACTAAATGTCTAATGTAATTTATTAATTAGAAATTTGACATTTGGAATTTTATTAGAAATTAGGAATTGTAATTTAGAAATTTTTAAAACATGTCCAATAGGCATTTAGCTCGCACAATCGCCATGCAGTCCTTGTTTATGTGGGACTTTCATGGTAAAAAAAATAATAATACCGACCAAATAATTAAAGGCAATTTAAAAAATTTTGCCCCTGATTTTAATGATAATGGTTTTGTAAAGGATTTATTTAAGAATGTGATAGAAAATTTGCCGGAAATAGATAAGTACATTATAAAATATGCCACCGAATGGCCGCTTGACCAGATTACAATAATTGACCGGAATATTTTAAGAATTGGAGTTTATGAATTAGTGATGTCAAAGGACATTCCCCCTAAGGTAGCCATTAATGAAGCGATTGAAATTGCCAAAACATTTGGCGGAGAATCTTCCGGAAAATTTGTTAATGGTGTTTTGGGAGCAATTTATAAGGACGTGGAGAAAAATAAAAAATAAATAAATATTAAAATTGCTGCATTGTTATATTGCTATATTGTTTCAAACAATTTAACAATTTAACAATTTGGCAATGTAAATCCATGAGAAATTTTTCTAAATTAGAAAAAAAAATTGGGATAGAATTTAAAAACAAAAATTATCTTAAACAATCCGTTGTCCACCGTTCATACATAAATGAACACCCCGATTTTGAACTTGGCCACAATGAAAGGCTGGAGTTTTTAGGCGACGCTGTTTTGGAAATTGTGGTTACGGAATATTTGTATCATAATTTTCCCGATACGCCCGAGGGAGAATTGACCAATTGGCGCGCCAGTTTGGTAAATTCGGAAATGCTTGCCAAAGTGGCTCATGAGATAAATTTAGAAGATAATATTTATCTGTCAAAAGGCGAAGCCAAGGATGGCAATTCAAAGGCGCGCCGGTATATTTTAGCTAATGCGGTAGAAGCATTAATAGGGGCAATATATTTGGATCAGGGTATTGGTTCGGCCAAAAAATTTATCAAAAAGTTCATGATAGCGAAACTTGATAATATTTTAAAGAATGAGCTGTATCTTGACCCGAAATCAAAGTTTCAAGAGAAGGCTCAGGAAAAATATGGGTTGACTCCGCATTATAAAGTTTTGAACGAAACCGGCCCTGACCATGACAAAATATTTGAAGTTGGGTTGTATATAGATAATGAATTAGTAGCCAAAGGCAAGGGGTCTTCAAAACAGGAGGCGCAAATTAAAGCGGCCGGAAAAGGTATAAAAAAGAAGAATTGGTAAATAATGTTATAATTAAAATATGGATATTAAAAATTTGCTTAAATTAGCGGTCGAAAAAAAAGCGTCTGATTTACATCTGACAGTAGGACTTTATCCGATTTTAAGGATTGACGGTAATTTAGTTGCCTTGGACGAAGAAGAGATATTGGATAAAAAAAATATTGAAGAAATGACATTTTCAATGTTAAGCGAAAATCAAAAAAAGATTTTTTTAGCAACCCGCGACCTGGATTTTAGTTATTCCTTGGATAATAAAGAGAGATTTAGGGTTAATTTGCATTATGAAAGAAATAATGTCGGGCTGGCCGCCAGAGTTGTTAATGAAAAAATGCCGTCATTAAGAGAGATAGAGGCGCCGGAAGTGATATTTAATTTATTAAATCTTAAACAGGGCTTAATATTGGTAACCGGGCCGACTGGTTGCGGCAAATCCACGTCTCTGGCCGCTATGATAAATCATATAAATAACAGTCGCCGGTGTAAAATTGTTACTCTGGAAGATCCGATTGAGTTTTTGTTTAAACCCCGGAAGAGCATTATTATTCAAAGGCAGCTGGGAAGCGACATGTTATCTTTTGCCGGCGGGTTAAAACACGCCTTAAGGCAGGACCCTGACGTTATTATGGTTGGAGAAATGCGAGATTTGGAAACAATTTCGACCACTATCACCTTGGCCGAAACTGGTCATTTGGTTTTGGCCACGCTTCATACCTACAGCGCGGCTCAGACGGTTGACAGAATTATTGATATTTTTCCCCCTCATCAACAGAACCAAATACGTATGCAATTATCAATGACTTTAGCGGCTGTTATTTCTCAAAGATTATTGCCCAGAATAAAAAAAGGACGGGTAGCGGTCCGTGAAATTATGGTTAATACTCCGGCTGTTTCAAATTTAATCCGCGAGAACAAAATAGCTCAGATTAAAACAGTAATTGAAACCAGTTATAAAAATGGCATGATTAGCATGGACAAAGCTTTAAAAGAATTATATAAAGATAAAATTATTAGCAAAAAAGTGGCTCAAAGTCAGATGACTGACCCGGAATTATTGGAAAAATTTAAGATATTTTAATTAGACTTGACACTATTTTAATATAATGTATAATATAATTAAATTATAATAATTTATACTCAAAAAATTTATGAATAATAATAGACTAATGTTTAAATATATAGGCGGTTAAAATAATGGCTAATTTTTAAGTTATTTGAGACCGCTAAAAGCGGTTTTTTTAATGTCTAAAGCCGTATAAATAAAACGAACGGGAATTAAAAATTGGGAGTTAATAAATTAGTTTTCAGCTAATAATTCCTGGTAATGAACTTTAACAATTTAAAGCAAGATAATAATAATTTTTTAATATTTTGTTTTGCAATTTACAAAATATTGGAAGCAAGCGCTTTTAAAGATAAAAGTGTGAGAAAATCTCAATAAGTGTATATGGTGGATGCCTTGACATAAGAAGCTGATGAAGGACGTAGCAGCCTGCGATAAGCCTCGGTTAGGTGGCAAGCAACCTTTGACCCGGGGATTTCCGAATAGGGAAACCTGAGCCGATGAAGTCGGCTCGTCCGCTGTCTGAACACATAGGACAGTGAGACAGGCACCCGGCGAATTGAAACATCTTAGTAGCCGGAGGAAAAGAGAAAAACATACACTCTTAATATAAGTCTTCACAGATCACAGATATGAAGTTGAATTATTTTCCAAATTCGTCTGCGTATCTGTGGTCTGTGACTTGTATTAAGTGTGTTTATTCCCCGAGTAGTGGCGAGCGAAAGGGGAGAAGTCTAAACCGTTTAAACTGCGCCCTAACGCGGACTTATGCTGACTAACGCAGACTAATGCGGAAATTTTCCGTATAAGTCCGCCAAGTCTGTATTAGTCCGCGTTAGGGCTGAAGGTTCTAGGACCATATGTTTTTTCGGGGTTGCAAGACGGTTGCATTCATTTCCTAGATTAAATGAGGTAGAGTTTATGAACAATAACTTGCCTAGTTGAAGCGAGCTGGAAAGCTCCGCCAGAGAAGGTGATAGCCCTGTAACATGAAAGGCGTTATTACTTTACTGTAACCATTCTTAAGTACTGCGGGACTCGTGAAATCCCGTGGGAATCTGGGTCGACTATGATCCAAGGCTAAATACTTCTTATGATCGATAGTGAACCAGTACCGTGAGGGAAAGGTGAAAAGCATCCCGGTTAGGGAGGTGAAATAGTACCT
>CAYMCJ010000028.1:0-14058 GCA_964388985.1 uncultured Gammaproteobacteria bacterium
TTCGGTTTATAATCCATGCCGTCAAGTATACCCAAAAGCATAACGATTGATTTTAAGCCGCATTCACCGGCCTCATTAATCATCTTTTCGCTCATATTTAAAATCTTGTCAATTTTTTTGTCTTTCAAATAACTGATTATTTTTTTATCAAATTTAGCCCCTTGAGGGGAATAGCCGCCCGGAGACTCTTTTGACAGGCGATGGGATAAATCGCCCGAAGCGATTATGCCAAAACGATTTTTATCAATAAGCAATTCCGCTTTTAATAATTGCCCGAATTTAAAATGCGCCTCCAGGTCAAGGCCGGAATAATAAAGCGGGATAATTTTTATATTTTTAAAATTTTTCGTCAGCAAATACAAAGGCACGCCGCAACCGTAATCAATGTTTTTTTCACTCATTAATTGCAACGGCGCTTTGGTTTCCAATTTTTCTCTTATTTTATATACCAACCCGGTATCTCCATTAAGGCTGACTTTAGTGGAAAAATCGCCAAATTCTTCAAAATTAACAATAAAATCAGGGTTAATATTCATGGTAAACGCATTTGTCTGGATATAACCATGCGGAGAAATAATAATTATTGTTTCCGCTTTACTCGCATATAAATTTTCCTCTATTTTCCGATATGATTCTTTTGTCTTTTTTAATAAAGCTGAATTTTCTTTGCCGATTGATTCAATTAAAATAGCGGAATGAGGCGCAATAGCGGAAAAAACTATAGACATATTATAATTTATTATTTATAATTTATAATTTTCAATTTATAATATTACCTACTCATTGATATTTACTACCGGTTCGCCCAAATTGTATAAATATAATACCTTAGATGAAACCGTAATAATATTTTCCCATTTATAACCCAAATCTTCAAAATCTTTTCCTGATATAAAAGGTTTTTTGCTTCCTTGGGAAATTAAATATACGGCCGGTGAATTAGGGGACTTGACTAATTCGCCGTCTTCAAATAATACCGGGGAAATTGTTCCATAACTATCCAGCTCATCGGGTGAAACCGGAATTATTTTTTTATACTTGAACTTTGTCTTTAAAAATATACCGTCCCAGATAGGCGCTTTGGTGCCTTCCATAACCCAATAAACTCCGCCGGTTTGGTTGTTTTGCAACAAAGCGCCGGTAGGATAAGTTGAGGTAGCGGTTATGGGCAAACCGTCGGCATAAGAATTAATATCTTCCCAGCTGGCGTCCATCACTTCTTCCGGATTGTAGCCGATTTTTCTGAAAGCCTCGCTATCGGAGAAACCGCGCTTTTTATCGTCAACTAATAAAAAAATCGTGCCGCCAGGGGAGCGGACCAAGGAATAATTCGGGAACTTAATCGGCGCTCCGATTTCGTATTTATCCAAATCCGCTTTATTTACTATTATTATTTTATTTTCATCAAAACGGGAAGTTAAGGCGCCCCTGGTATGAAACGGGCGTTTCTTTCCATTCTGAATAAGCCAGACGCCGGCTTCTCCTTCCGCCTGGAGCAAAGCGCCGTCAGTATAAGTCCTGGTAAAATATCTCTGCCAAATATTATAAAAATTATAATTGCCGTTATAAACATGGGGGGTATAGTTATAAAGGGCGGCCGTAGCTTTATTGGCCGGAGTCACAACTACGACTTCTCTTTCAATAGTGGAATAAGGGTTTGTAAAAATATAGGCTTCCCCCTGCTTATAGGTATAAAGATAAGGATTATCCATATAATCCCTGAATTGAAGAGAAGCGCTGTTAATTTGTTTCCAAAATCCCTGCCATCTGGGATTACAACTATCGCCGTCAGGGCAGCCGTAACCGGCCGCCCAGTCCAGCTGGCTTTGCCGGGGAGAGGTGTCTTCAATTAAACTTTGCTCTTTTTGCAATAAAACCAGTAAAAATTTAGGGTTAACTTTATTGGTTACAGCCCGGTCATAAATAACTTCCGCCGCGGTCATAATATTACCCTCGGGGTCGGCGCAGGAATAAGTTGCTAAATATCCGTTTTTTGCCGCTAAAAAATTCTCAATTGACTTTAAATCCATTGAAGTATAATCTAAAATTTCAAAATCACTGATTATATAATTTGGATTAAAATTACCTTCGGCAAAACAAACAACCGGCGCAAAAAAAATAAAAAATAATAATAAAATAGCGGGAATTTTATATTTTTCCATAATAAATTATTACAATAAATTACAATAAATTACCATTAATTACACCCCCAAAAAATAACTTATGGTAATTTGTGGTAAATTATTGTAAAAGTTATTTATATATTATACTTATATTATAATATACGAATAGAATTAAAACAAATTACATACAGTAAATATAGATTCTTTAAAAATATTGCGAATAGTTTTATTTTATTCGCTTTTTCGTTGTTTCTAGAAATAAGAATAAAAAGAAAAATAAGAGAAATAAGAAATGGTTTAAAAAACCGTATCGGATAATTCTTATTTTTTTTCTTGTTCTTATTTTTCTTATTTTACCTAAATGGGGCTGTCGCCGAATACCGTATTTGTCCTAAATTCTCAAATTTCGGTAAATTTTTCTAAAATTTTTTTCGCTAATATTTAATATTCCCTCAAAAAATTTTAAAAAAATTTCCTCAAAATTATGAAAATTTATGTTCAAAAGAGCATTCGGCGACAGCCCCTAAATAAAAAAGCTCCAAATTTAAAAAACTTAAAGCTCTTCTTATATTTAAACTAACCAACTAATTACCTAAGTACCTAAACTATTTTACTCTCATTTCTATGTTATTTTTTACGCCCAAATCAATCAATACTTTATCGCCTTCTTTGACTTTGCCCTCAATGATATCAAGCGCCAATTCGTCAAGGATTATATTCTGAATAATCCGTTTCAACGGCCGGGCGCCAAAAGTAATGTCATAACCTTTTTCCGCCAGCATCTTTTTTACCTTAAGGCTTACATTCAGGCTAATTTCCTTATTCTTTAATCTTTTTTCAACTTTGTCTAATTCAAGGTCAACTATTTTTGCTAAAACAGATTTACTCAAACTTTTAAACAAAACTATTTCATCAATCCGATTTAAAAATTCAAGCTTAAAATGCTCTTTTAATATATTATCAATTTTTTCTTTCATTTCCTGCTCGCGCATTTTTTGCGCTTGTTTTTCATCACTACCATCATTAAAACCGATTGAGTATTGCCGGATAACTTCATTTCCCAAATTTGAGGTCATGATAATAATGGTATTTTTAAAATTTACCGCCCTGCCTTTTGAATCAGTTAAACGGCCGTCATCCAAAATCTGCAATAAAATATTAAATACTTCGGGATTGGCTTTTTCTATTTCATCAAACAATATTACGCTATAAGGACGACGACGAATTTTTTCGGTGAGTTGCCCGCCCTCGTCATGTCCGACATATCCGGGCGGGGAACCGATAATTTTAGCAACCGAATGCCTTTCCATAAATTCACTCATATCAAGACGGATTAAAGCATTTTCATCGTTAAACATAAATTCGGCCAGAGCTTTGCCTAATTCCGTCTTGCCGACGCCGGTCGGACCGACAAATAAAAACGAACCGATTGGTTTTTGCTCTTCGCTGATACCGGCCCGGCTCCGTCTGATAGCGTTAGCTACGGCTTTAATCGCTTCGTCCTGGCCAACCACCCGCTTTTTTAATTCTTCTTCCGCCTTGCTTAATTTTTTTATTTCATTCTCAAGCATTTTAAAAACAGGTATACCGGTCCACCTTGAAACCACTTTGGCAATATCTTCTTCATCTACTTCTTCTTTTAAAATTCGGTGGCCTTTTTTTTGAATTTTTGTCAACTCAGCTTCCTGCTTCTTAACCTCTTTTTCAAGTTTAGGAATTTTATCGTAACGGATTTCAGCCACCTTGGTTAAATCATCTCCTTTTCTTTCAATAATTTCAGCCTGAGCCTTGGATTCTTCTATTCCTTTTTTCGCTTGTCTAATCTTGGAAATAATATTTTTCTCATTATTCCAATGCAATTCAAGCTGATTTGATTTTTCTTTAAACTGAGCCAATTTTTTATTTATTTCTCTTAATTTAGCTGTATCTTTTTTGTCTTTTTGGGAGCTGGCAGCAAGGCCGGCTTTGGCGATTTCTAAACGTTTTATTTCCCGCTTAAGCCTGTCCAACTCTTCCGGCATAGAATCTATCTCCATCCTTAAAGAAGAAGTGGCTTCGTCAATTAAATCTACGGCTTTGTCGGGCAAGAAACGATCGGTAATATAGCGGGCTGATAATTTTGCCGCCGAAATCAAAGCATCATCGGTAATTCTAACACCATGGTGAACTTCATATTTTTCTTTTATGCCTCTCAATATCGCTATTGTATCTTCAATATTTGGCTCATTTACATAAATTGGCTGAAATCTTCTTTCCAAAGCGGCGTCGCGCTCAATATATTTTTGGTATTCTTTGGTAGTGGTGGCGCCGATAGTTTTTATCTCGCCGCGGGCCAAAGCCGGTTTTAACATATTTGACGCATCCATAGAGCCTTCCGAAGCTCCGGTTCCGACTAAAGTATGAAGTTCGTCAATAAATAAGATAATCCGCCCTTCCTGTGTTTTAACTTCTTTTATTACAGCTTTCAGGCGGTCTTCAAATTCACCCCTGAATTTAGCGCCAGCCACTAAAGCGCCTAAGTCTAAGTTGACAATTTCTTTGTTTTTCAACATGTCCGGCACATCGCCGCTGACAATTCTTTGCGCTAATCCTTCCACTATGGCGGTTTTACCGGTCCCGGCCTCGCCAATCAGGACCGGGTTATTTTTTGTTCGTCGCAGAAGCACCTGCATAATTCTTCTTATCTCGGAGTCCCGGCCAATAACCGGGTCTAATTTTTCTTTTTTAGCCAAATCGGTTAAATTAACCGTATATTTTTCCAATATTTTATATTTTGTTTCCGGGGACGGGTCGGTAACATTATGAGAACCGCGCAACTCTAATAAAATTTTCAAAATGCCATCATATTCAACCCCAAAATTTATTAATATTGTCTGCGCTTTTGACTTTATGCCTATTAGAGCCAGGAGTATGTGCTCGGTTGAAACATATTCATCTCCCATTTTGTCAGCTTCCTTTTTGGCCCTTTCCAAAACCATAGCCACTTCGGCCGTCCCTTGCACCGTGCCCATATTCGATGGGGAGTCGGTATTTATTTTTGGTAATTTCTCAATCTCGGCAAAAGTTTCAATCTCGGCCTTATCCGGGTCAATATTCATTTTTTCCAGCACAGGCCTAATCAAGCTGTCCTTCTGCTGAAGCAAGGCGACTAATACGTGCAGGGCCTCAATATATTGCTGGCCGTAATCCTGAGCAACAATCTGGGCGTTGATTATCGCTTCCTGAGACTTATTGGTAAATTTATTAAACATATTTTAAGTAATTAGTAAATAGTAACTAGTAATTCGTGGTTAGCACTCCTATCTTTAGAGTGCTAATTTTAATATAATATATTAAAAAATATATGTCAAGCTTGATTAAAAAATAAATCTATGGTTAAATAAAATAAATTTGTACCTTACAAACAACTGAATAATTTAACTATATAAATTGTTAATTTTAGTATAAATAGGAGGGGAAAAAATGAATAACAAGACACAAGAAATAGACGAAATTCAGGAAATAAAAATGTTCTTACTCTGGTTATTGTGGCTTGCGGTTTCGGCAACTATTTGCCTTTGCTTTGTATTTTTGATATTTATTTTCGGATTGTTTAATTTTATTCTGTTTATATATTATTCTGCTACACTATCTTTAATTATATATGCCATCAGTAAACTAAAAAAACATAAAATTGATAAGCTTAAATTTATTGCATTTTTATATTTTATGTTATTTTATTCAACAGATTTAAGCATACTTTACCTTGCCGACGATAAATGTTTTTCCCAATTCCAAACTTTCTGCAGAATAAATTATTTGGCAATTATATTAGGTTATGTTGTTTACAAAATCGTCAATTTTATGGCTTGGCTGGGCAATAAGGAAAACAACGGCCATGTAACCTGAAAGGGAGGGGAGAAAAATGGGTAATGTAATATTAACAAAAACAGACAAAATAAAAATCCTCTGGTATTACTTTAAACAATATATAGTCTTGTCTCTTATTATTCTCTATGGTATATTTTTGTTGTTTAATTTCTATCCAAAAATTTTTCTGGCAGTATGCTACCTAGCCTCAAGCACAGGAATCATATTGGCGGTCAAAGCATTTAAAAACCGCGAAATCAACCTGTTTAAATTCTTGTTATTTTGTTATTTCGCGCTGTGTTTAGCAACAAGAATGCATATATTTATAATTGACGGAAATAAAAATCTGGAAAATTTTTGTGCTATAAACTATTGGCTAATTGGAACGGGTTATCTTATCTACAAAATAATTGATTTCATGTTTGGGAAAGATGACCTGAATTTTAACCTATAACCGTTGTTTAATCCAAAACAACGGTTTTTTTATTCTGTAATATCTAAATTTTTGTCACAACTGGCGCAATGGCCGTTATTATCCAGACGTTTAACATGATAACCGAACCGGCGAATCGCCAACTCGCCGCATTTGGGACAATAAGTGTTTTCCTTTTGGTCGCCGGGCATATTACCGGTATATATATATTTAAGCCCGGCTTGTTTACCGATTTCATAAGCCGTATATATAATATCATCTCCTGTTTCCGGCAAATTTTTTAATTTCCAGGAAATATCAGGTGAGAATTTGGAAATATGCCAGGGCGTATCACTCTCCAACTCATTAAAAATAAAATCAGCTATTTTTTCCAATACGGTTATATC
This sequence comes from uncultured Gammaproteobacteria bacterium, assembly GCA_964388985.1. Lineage (GTDB taxonomy): Bacteria > Patescibacteriota > Patescibacteriia > Patescibacteriales > CAYMCJ01 > CAYMCJ01. The sequence continues at coordinate 6,792 of CAYMCJ010000028.1, forward strand.
GCTATTTAACGAAGGAATTATTAAAGTGGTTACCTCCAAATGAATTTGTTCTTGTTTAATTTTTATCAGATTATCCAGCGCCGGTTTTAGACGCGCGTTACAGTTATTAACATAAAAATCTTCCTCTATTGATTTTAAGTCAATGTTTATAGCGTCAAGGTAGGGGAGAATAGCCTCCAAACAATCATTTGACATAAAGCCGTTTGAAACCCAAATATTTTTTAACTTATGCTTACGAGCCAATTTCATTATATCCAGAGCATATTCCGTAAAAATTGTTGGCTCGTTATAGGTGTATGATATGGATTTGCAGTCATTGCCTATGGCCTCCTCTATAATTTTCTCCGGCCGGCTCATAGGCAATTCCTGAATTTTATTGGCGATATTTTTTGTCTGGCTAATATCCCAATTTTGGCAATTAAGACAGGCAAAATTACAACCATAGGTTCCAAGGGAATAGGTCAGCGAGCCGGGAAGAAAATGAAATAACGGCTTTTTTTCAACCGGGTCAATGTTTTGCGCCACCGGATAACCATATACCAAAGAATATAATCTTCCGGATAAATTTTTGCGCGCCCGGCAAATTCCCAATTGGTTATTAGGGATATTGCAAAAATGATTGCATAACCGGCATTGGACAAGGTTGTTATTAAATTTTTTATAAAATCCAGCTTCAAACATATGACATTTATGTCATCCTGAATCCGCTTTAGCGGATGAAGGATCCCGCCATGTTATGGTTAACGATTTTAAGACCTCCGCCATTCAACCCCGGGATTCTTCGCTACGCTCAGAATGACAATAAGGATTATATTATAAATTTAGCAAAAATTTTAAAAAAAGAAAAGGCATTTTCATAAAAACAAAAAATGCCTTCAAAGATAGAATGATTTTTTAATCATCAGGGAACCTTATGTTGGCGACTGCAGCTTTGATTAAATAATTTTTTGCGCATGACACCAACAACTTTGAAAATTTTAATACCCTCTCCGCCTCTATTTCAAGGAAGTCGGATTCGTTCGGCGGCGGCAAGTTATCTCCATTAGGGTCAAGATAACCAAAAAACCTGGTAATATCATTCATTACTGTCCCTCCTTTAATTCTTTTAAGGAACGCCAATAGAATAAAATACTGGCCGCTCTTCCACTTCAGGCTCTCCATGTTGTGCCTGTCTAATATAGCCGATCGGAAAAGGCGAGTTAAAAAATAGATTGACAAACCTTTCTTGTTCTTGGTCTGAAACCGTTTTTTTTGTTCTTCTGGCCACTCTTAGAAAGCCAACATTTTCAATATTTTTCCATACCCTGCTAACGGCTTTACCCATATTTGCCACCTCCTTATTATTGCCTTAATGGCAGATTTTTATGAAAAGATAAAATAACACTTATTTGTATATGCCACATCGTTCGCATGTGCCCCATTTATAGTATGGCTCTCCCGCAGGGAGATAACCTAATTCGCATGTCCCGCATTCGCCCGTCTAGACAAGCTGGCGAGGCTGGCGGTTGCGGGTCACCGAAGGTGATAACGTAAAATTGCCATTTTCAGTTAACAATAGTATAATTTAAATATGCCAAACAGTCAATTAAAACGTTTATTTATTAGCTTAAATTTGCCTAAAGACGCCAAAAATAAAATAGCCGCCGCGATAATTAATAAATTAAGCGATAAAAACAAAGGGGTAAAATGGGTTAACCCGGCCGGGCTGCATTTTACCCTACATTTTTTAGGCGACCTAAATAAAATACAAACCGATGAGGTAAAAAAAATAATGGGCTCGTTGGAAAAAAAATTTAAGAAGATGGAATTCAATTTAAATTATATCAAGGCTTTTCCTAACTCAAACAGACCGAGAATAATATTTCTGCAGGGCCAGCAGACAAACGGCGATTCTGTTTTTAAATTGCAGGCAGAATTAGGTAAAAAATTAATTAAAATAGGCCTAAAAATTGATAGGAGAATCTGGCAACCGCATATTACCTTAGGCCGGGTGAAATTCGGACAAATTAACATTAACTTTACAAAAATTAATGAAGTTAAATTTAATATTGATACCTATAGCTTAACTGAATCGCAACTGGAGCCGGCCGGTCCGAGATATACGGAAGTTATTGGTTTTAAATTATTATGATTAATATTTTAGGAATTAATATATCAACTTTAAAAAAATCTGAAGTTCTTAAAAAAATAGAGCAATTTTTAAATAATGGGGGACAGCATTACATTGTAACGCCAAATCCGGAAATAATTTTAGAAACAGAAAAAGATGAGGAATTTTTTTATATTTTAAATAAAGCCAGCCTGGCCATACCGGACGGCATTGGCTTAAAATTCGCTGCCTGGATGATGGGCAAAAATATAAAAAGATTTACCGGGGTTGATTTGGTTAAATCAGTTTTGCAATTACGAATTACGAATTATCAATTACGAATTGCTGTAATAAATTGGAATAGTGGATTATCCAAAAAAGAAAATATTAAAAAAATTTTAGATAGATATAAATTAAAAAATTTAGTAATTGATATTAACAGGAACGGCAAAATACCGCAAGAAATGGTTGATTTTAAGCCGGATATTTTGTTTTGCACTTTGGGCGCGCCTTATCAGGAAAAATTTATTTATCATAATCTAAAAAAATTGCCTTCAGTAAAAATAGGTATCGGAGTCGGGGGAGCCTTTGATTTTTTAACCGGTAAAACCAAGAGGGCGCCGAAATTATTGCGAATTTTAGGTTTGGAATGGCTATGGCGATTATTCAAACAACCAAAAAGGATAAAAAGAATTTATAAAGCGGTTATTGTTTTTCCGTATAAATTTATTGTCTGGCGTTTTTTTCTTCCTTTTTTATACCGCCCTAATGTGGCCTGTCTGCTGTATAAAAAAGAAAATAACAACTATAAAATTTTATTGGCCGAAAGACGGGACCAGCCCGAACACTGGCAACTGCCGCAGGGCGGAACCGATGGCGAAGACCTGATAACAGCGGGCAGCCGCGAGCTTTCAGAAGAAATTGGCACTGATAAATTTAAACCCATGGCTAGTTTTAAAAATCTTTGGAAATATAAATTTAATAAAAACGCAGATAATTATAAAATTAAAAGGCATCTTGGCTACCGTGGGCAAAGGCAAGGTTTATTTATAGCTGAATTTTTTGGCGCTGACAGCGATATAAAAATTGATTTTTGGGACCATCGAGGCTGGAAATGGGTTGAGGCTAATAATTTAGTTAATGAAGTTCATACAACAAGACAAGAGGCAACTAAAATATTTTTAGAAAAATTTAATAATATTAATAAGAAAAAATAATATGAAATTTAATTTAAAAAAGTATTTATATCTGGCCAATGATATTACTAATATCTTATTAAAAAAAGACCGCGACCAAATAATAGAAAGCTACAAAAAATTAAGGCTGGCCTTAATTATTGTTAGCATTGCTTTAATTTTGTCATTGGCGCTTAATTTTTATTTTTATGCGAAATAAACTAATAACCCACCTTACGTAAGGTCAAAGTTCACCTTACGTAAGGTCGTTATATAATTATGTCAAAAATTAGATTGCGTTTTGCGCCCAGCCCAACCGGATTTCTGCATATCGGCAGTTTAAGAACCGCGCTTTTTAATTATTTAATCGCTAAAAATTTAGGAGGCAAGCTAATTTTGCGCATTGAAGACACTGACCAAAAAAGGGAAGTTAAAGGGGCGACGGAAAAATTAATAGCCATTTTAGATTGGCTGGGAATTAAATTTGACGAAGGTCCGGTTATTAACGCGCATTCTACCAGCCTCGCTAGTTCGTCTAGGCGGGCAAATTGCACTCATCCGAATTTAAAAGAAATAGGCAAACATGGGCCATATATTCAGTCGCAAAGGATTGATATCTATCAAAAATACGCCAATGAACTTATTAAAAAAGGTGAGGCTTATTATTGTTTTTGCACTCCGGAAAGACTGGATAAAATGCGCCAAGAGCAACAAGAAAAAAAACAGCCGCCTAAATATGACAGACATTGCCGTGATTTAAGTGAACAGGAAGTCAAAAAATTGCTAAAATTAGGTAAAAAATACGTCATTAGACAAAAAATGCCGCTAGCAAGGGAGATTGAAGTAATTGATGAACTGCGCGGAAAAATAAATTTTAAAGCTCAGGATTTAGAAGACCATGTGCTTATGAAATCAGACGGGCGACCGACTTATCAGTTAGCCTCGGTAGTGGATGATTATTTAATGAAAATAAGCCACGTGGTCAGGGGAGAGGAGTGGATACCTAGTTTTCCTAAAAATGTTTTGCTTTATAAAAGTTTTGGCTGGCCAGTACCAAAATTTATTCACACACCTCTTATTTTAAATAAAGAAGGCGGAAAATTAAGCAAACGACAGGGAGATGTAGCCGTAGAAGATTATAGGGCCAAAGGTTATCTGCCGGCCGCGCTTATTAATTTTTGCGCCTTGCTCGGTTGGCACCCCAAAGACAATAATGAAATTTTTTCTTTATTCAAATTGGAAAAAGAATTTAATTTTAAACATATTGGCACCAGTCCGGCTATTTTTGATACCGCTAAACTGGATTATTTTAACGGCTACTATATTAGGCAAATGGATTTAGATAAATTAGTTAGTTTGTGCCGGCCTTATCTTGAAAAAACACAAAAACACCTGCCTCGCCAAATCTTCGGCAAGGCGGGCAAAAACACAAAAACAGATTATGCAAATTATATTAAAAAAATTATTGCTTTGGAGCAGGAAAGATTAAAAAAAATATCCGAAATAGGGGAGTTGACGGAATTCTTCTTTGTTGATAAGCTAAACTATCCGGCTGATTTGCTTATTTGGAAAAAAATGGCGGAAGTTGATGTGAAAAAAAATCTGCAAAAAATAGAGGAGTTGCTGTCAGTCATTCCGGAAAAAAACTGGACAAACGATTCAATTGAGGACGATTTAATTAGCTATATTAAAGCAAAAAACGCAAAAGTAGGAGAATATTTATGGCCAATGCGCGTGGCCTTGACCGGCCAAAAAGCCAGCCCCGGCCCGTTTGAGGTGGCGGAAATTTTAGGAAAAAATGAAAGTTTAAAGAGAATAAAAGACGCAATAAAGGTTATAAAAATATAAAAATAAAATAATATAAAAATAGTTTAATTGATAAAAGCGTAAAACATTAAAAATTGTCAAAAATTATTGTTTTGCTATAATTTTAACGTTCATTGTCAACAAAAGGAGGGGGAAAATGGATTACTTCATTTGCGTAAGATTGGTTATATTTTTTATTTTAGGATTTTTTATTATTGGCAAATTAATTGCTTATCTTCAAAAACATGAACTCGATAATACAAACATGATTTGTTCTATTATCTTTTTTTTGGTTCTTGTAGTAATAGATAGCCTTACTTTCGAGAGAGAAAAATTAACAAGTGCAATACTTCTTGCTTTTGGGGCTATTTTTGGATTTTATTATTATTGCAAACCAAAATGGATTAATGGTATTAAACAGTATTAATAGCAAAAAAAGGAGGAAAAAGTGGAAAAAAAATGCCCGACTTGCGGACACAAACATTGCTACCATGAGAATATAAAAACCTCGGAAATAATTGCCGTTGATGACCAAGGAAGAGTTATATATAAAGACGGCCAACCAAGAATCTTTACCAGAAAAGATTGCGCCGAACCAAAATGCGGGCAATGGCTCAGCGACACGGTTGCACACTAGGAACCTAAAAACCAGGGTTCCTTTTTTATTTTTAACAAATATGGTATAATAAATATACTACGAATTATCACCGCCTCAGCCATCGCATATGCGAAGTAAACGGGACCCCGCCCATAGTAAATATAATAAAGTGGCGGGATAAATAAGTACGAATATACAAATAATGGACTATTACCTATTTACAATAAATTACAATCATTTACTTTTAACGCTTTCATAATCTACAAACAATTGTAATTAAATAATTTGTAGATTCGTATAAATTCATAATTTGTAAAAATAATATATGCGAAAACATATTAAATTTTTTGTTTTAATTATAATTCTGTTTATTTTTTGTAATGCGGGAAATTTTGCCAGTGGGCAAAACGAAGAACAAGCCAACGATGAAATTAAAATACTAAATAATGAAATACAAGCTCAAAAAGATAAGCTGAAAGATATAGAGGAAAAACAAAAAATTTATTCCAATACCATAAAACAAAAACAGAACGAAAAAGCGAATTTAAATAATCAATTGGCGATTTTGGAAAACCGGCTGGCTAAGGCGGAACTGGATATTGAGAGCGCAAAAATTGAAATTGACAGGGTTAATCTGGAAATAAATAAAGTCAATATTGAAATAGAAACTAAAAATAACGAGATAGAGAAAGAAAAAAAGCATATCGGCAATATATTAAAATTAATGTACCAGCAAAGTAAGGCCAATACTTTGGAAATAATCCTATTGAACGATTCTTTGGTTGATTTTTTAAACCAACTTAAATATCTGGAAGATATTAACAAGGAAATAAGCGACAGTTTGCAGGAATTGGAAAAATACAAAAAACAACTGGATAAAGATAAACAAAACTTAACTAAAAAAAATACTGAACTCCTGGAATTAAAAAAGGAACTGGAAAATAAAAAAGGAATTTTAGATGATGAACAGCAAAATAAAGTATTCATTTTAGACCAGGTAAAAAGTTCGGAAAAACAGTATCAACAATTATTACTGCAAGCCAAACAGGAGCAGGCGCAAGCAGCCGCTGACATTGTCAGTCTGGAAAAAACAGTCAGGGAAAAAGTCAATAAATTATCCGGCGGCGAGCTTGAATTTAACGACCAGGGTTTAATTTGGCCTGTTCCCCAAAATACAATTACCGCTTATTTTCATGACCCGGAATATCCATTCAGATATATTTTTGAACACCCTGCGATTGATATCAGGGCGGCTCAAGGCACAACCATTAAAGCGGCTGCTTCCGGTTATGTGGCCATAGCCAAAGATGCCGGCAAGGGGTATAGCTATATTATGATTGTTCATGGGGACGGTCTATCAACCGTTTACGGCCACGTATCAAAAATTTATGTAACAGCAGATGAATATGTTGTGCAGGGCCAGGCGATAGGCGCCAGCGGAGGAATGCCGGGGACGAACGGCGCCGGCCGGTTAACAACCGGCCCGCATCTTCATTTTGAAGTTCGTTTGAACGGAATACCTGTTAATCCTTTGGAATATTTGCCATAAATCTATTAATTTATTATAATATAAATATAATAAATAATGAGCAAAAGGGG
>CAYMCJ010000029.1:0-6292 GCA_964388985.1 uncultured Gammaproteobacteria bacterium
ATTTAGGAAAAATAGATAAAATTGAAAAAATTAAAATTGGATTTACAAATATTATATATTTAATTGATAATAGATATATTTTAAAAATTTGTAAAGACGCAAATAATGAAAATAATTTTGAAAAAGAAGTTTATTTTTATAATTTATTTAAAAATAAACTTCCTGTTCCTAATTTAATTGTGTATGATAATTCAAAGAAAATTTATAATAAATTTTTTATGATTTATCCTAAAATTCAGGGAGATAATCTTTACGCAAAATGGCACTTAATGGATAACCTAGAAAGAAAGAAGATAATAAAAGAGTTGTGCGGCTATATTAAGAATATAAACAACACCACTTATAATGATTATGTAAAAAAATTTAAAATAGACCATCCTTTAAATTGGCATAATAAAATAGTAACCAGTATCCAAAACTCCTTAAAAAAAATTAAAAAAAATAAATTAATAACATCTGAATTTATTAAAGAAATTGAGACTTTCGTAGATAAATATAGTTATGTATTAATGGAGCAGAAGATGGTTTTGGTTTATTGGGATGGGCATTTTGATAATATATTGGTAAAAAATAATAGAATTGTCGGCATTCTTGATTTTGAAAGAACGGAATTATCATCTTTGGATTTCTATTTAGACATAGTTAAAAGGATGGTTGGACGACCCAAAAAATATATGTCAGCCGAAATTGAAAAATTTGGGCGGAAAAAAGATTATATAAAACTTTTAGAATGGCACCAAGAATATTACCCAAAATTATTTGAATTTAAAAATCTTAATAAACGATTAGATTTATACGCGCTTGAGCACGACCTAAAAGATTTAATTGGTTGGCCGGATGTAAAAGAAATAAAACAGGTAATCGCAAAAACAATAAATTATAAAAAATTTATTTTTTAATAGAAACTAACTTATGAGAATATTAGGAATAGAAACATCATGCGACGAAACAGCCGCGGCCGTGGTGGAAGGAAATCGCGGAGGCGTATTTGTGCTTTCCAACATTGTTTCTTCACAGATAAAAATTCATAAGCAATACGGCGGAGTTGTGCCGGAGGTGGCGGCCCGGGAGCATGTCTTAAATATTATGCCCGTTATTGACAAAGCCTTGGCTAAAGCCGGCATTAAGCGGGCGGAAGTTAGAAAAAAAATTAAAGCTATAGCGGTTACGGCCGGGCCGGGGCTAATTACTTCTTTAATGGTCGGGGTTGAAACCGCCAGGGCACTATCTTATGTTTGGAATATACCGCTAATTAAAATAAATCATATTGAAGGACATATTTATTCCAACTTCGTTGGGAAATATCCAATATCCAATAGCCAATGTTCAATAATGGTTTTGACAGTATCGGGCGGGCATACAATGCTGGTTTTAATGAAAGGCCATGGAAAATATAAAACCATTGGCGAAACCCTGGATGATGCGGCCGGGGAGGCTTTTGATAAAGCAGCCAAACTTTTGGGCATAGGTTATCCGGGAGGACCAGCCATTGCTGCTGAAGCAGCAAAATTTTCAATTTTCAATTTTCAATATCCAATAAAATTTCAAAAATCAAAAACTCCTCTAATTCGGTGGGCGGGCAAAAATCAGAAATCAAAAAATATTAATTTGCCTAGGCCGATGATTAATTCCGGAGATTTTAATTTTTCCTTTTCCGGGCTTAAAACCGCCTTGCTTTATGCTTTAAAAAAGGACAAAAATTATAAAAAGCGCTTGTCTGAGTACGCTTATGAATTTCAGCAGGCAGTAATTGATGTTTTAATTTATAAAACCGTTAAGGCAGCAGAAGAGTATGGGGTAAAAAATATAATGCTGGCCGGAGGAGTGTCAGCCAATAAAGAATTGCGCCGACAAATAACGGAAACTGTAAAAAATAAATTATCTAATACTCAATGCCTAATACCTAATATTCAATATACCACCGACAACGCCGCTATGATTGCCGCGGCCGGGTATTACAAGGCCGTTAGAAAAGAATTTACACCTTGGGATAAAGTTAAAGTTGATTGCAATTTAGAGTTAAAGTAATTATTTTGTAAATAAGTAAATAGTAGTAATTTATTGTAATTAAATAATTCGTAAATTCGTATAAATTTGTAATTTGTAGATATAAATATGAAGTTTAAAAAAATTAATGATTTAACTTATTTAATTAGACTAGAAAAAGGCGAAGAAATAATTAAAACTATTGCTGAATTTTGCCAGAAAAATGATATTAAGGCCGGTTATTTACAGGGAATCGGGGCAATTGATTATTTGGATATAGTCATGTATGATTTAGACAAAAAAGAATATTCAAGCAAAAAAATAGCAGAGCCTTTAGAAATTACCAGTCTTTTTGGAATTATAACGGCTAAAAAAATTCATATTCATATAACTGTTGGCGATAAAAATGCCGCGGTTTTTGGTGGGCATTTGCAGTCAGGCATTATTTCAGTAACCGGTGAAATAATTTTACATAAATTTTTCGGAAAAATAGACAGATATAAAGATGAAAAAATCGGCTTGGAGTTGATGGATATTTAAGACAGACTTTCCAAAAACCCCTTCGTTGTCATTGTGAGCGGTTGAAAGAAGCGTGACAATCCCGTAAACTTAACTAATTTTCTCGGGATTATTACGTCGCTTCGTTTCTCATGATGACACTTTAGGGGTTTTTGAATAATCTATTTTTTTCTTTTTCCTTTTTCTTTCTTATTAATAGCAATAGTGGTTTTAATAACGGTATCAGGGATTAAGGAGATGCTGTCAATGCCGCATTCAACCAAAAATTGGGCAAAGTCGGGAAAGTCGCTTGGGGCTTGCCCGCAAATTCCAATTTTTGTTTTTGTTTTTTTAGCGATGTTGATTAAATACCTGATTAATATTTTAACAGCTTCATTTTTTTCATTAGATTGGCCGAGAACCTTAAGCGTTCCACCGGCATCCCGGTCAATTCCTAAAGTTAATTGAGTTAAATCGTTTGAGCCGATTGAAAATCCATCGAAAATCCGCGCATATTTTTCCGCTAAAATTATATTAGCCGGAATTTCGGCCATAACATAAACTTCCAGGCCGTTTTTTCCTCTTTTAAGACCGTTTTTGGCCATGATTGCTAAAACTTTTTTACCTTCTTCAACAGTCCGGCAGAATGGAACCATTATTTTAAGGTTAGTAAGCCCCATTTCCAAGCGGACTTTTTTTAGGGCAGCGCATTCCAGTTTAAAAGCGGGGAGAAATTTTTTTGAATAATAACGATTGGCTCCGCGCCAGCCAATCATCGGGTTTGATTCCAGCGGTTCGTAAGCCGAACCACCGACCAGGTGGGCATATTCATTGCTTTTAAAATCAGACAGGCGGACAATAACATCCTTAGGATAAAAGGCGGCCGCTATTATACCCACTCCCTGACTTAATTTATCTATAAAAAATTGTTTTTTATCTTCATAGCCTAAGGTTAATTTGTCAATTTTAGATTTTAAAATTTTGTCTTTAATTTTATCATAGTTAATTAAGGCTAAAGGATGAATTTTAATATAGTTATTAATAATAAATTCCAGCCGCGCCAGTCCGACTCCGTCGTTGGGAATAAAGGAGGCGCTAAAAGCTAAATCCGGCTCGCCAAGATTCATCATTACTTTTGTTTTCGGCCGCTTAAGATTTTTGATATTTGTTTTATTAATTTTAAAAGGTAGTTCTCCGCTGTGTACATAGCCAACGTCTCCTTCCGCGCAATTTACGGTTATTTTTTCCCCGGTTTTTATTTTTTTGCTTCCATTATCGGTTCCAACCACGCAAGGTATGCCCAGTTCGCGCGAGACAATGGCGGCGTGGCAGGTTCGGCCGCCCTTATCGGTTACGATAGCCGAAGCGATTTTCATAATCGGTTCCCAGTCTGGGTCGGTCATATCAGTTACTAAAATTTGTCCGGGGCGGAAATTTTTTATTCCTTTTATGTCCATAATCCTGTTGGCTCCCCCCACCCCTATTTTACTGCCCACGCTTTGCCCGCGGGTAATAATTTTACTTTTTTTCTCTAATTTATATTCTTCTATTATATTGGCGTTTTTTATGCTTTGAACTGTTTCCGGCCGGGCCTGAACAATATATAATTTATTATCCTTTCCATCCAGGGCCCATTCAATATCCATGGGCCGCTTGTAATGTTTTTCTATAATCATGCCCCATTCGGCCAATTTAACAACCTGTTTATCGGTTATTGATTGTTTTAATTGTTCTCTTGAGCCTACTTTTATATTTTTAGTGGGACTTTTACGGTTATCATTATATATCATCCGCAAACTTTTTTTGCCAATTGTCCGTGAAATTATAAATTTGGTTGGTTTAAAAACATAGAATTCATCCGGGTTGACTTTTCCCTGAACAATGTTTTCCCCCAATCCGTAGATAGAATTTATAAGCACGGCATTGGCGAAGCCCGATTCAGTATCAATAGTAAACATAACGCCGGAAGCAGCCAGGTCGCTTCTTACCATTTTTTGCACCCCAACAGATAGGGCAATTTTGAAATGGTCAAACCCTTTGTCAGCGCGATACGAAATTGCGCGGCCGGTAAATAAGGAGGCAATACATTTTTTTACCGCTTCCAGCAGTTGTTTTTTTCCTTTAATGTTTAAGTATGTTTCCTGCTGTCCGGCAAAAGAGGCTCCAGGCAGGTCCTCGGCCGTAGCCGACGATCTGACAGCCACATCCAAATTATTAGATTGATATTGATTTGATAATTTTTCGTAGGCTTTAACAATTTCTTTTTCAAGATTTTCGGGCAAAGGATTTGATATTATTAATTGACGGATTTGCGCGCTTTTACGCATCAAACTAGTAACATTATGAACATTAAGATTTTTTAAGATTTTTTTAATTTTTTTCTTGGCGCCGTTGTTTTCCAAGAAATAATTATAAGCCTCGGAAGTGGTGGCAAAACCGTCGGGAACCGAGACTCCTTCCTTGGCAAGCTGACGGTACATTTCGCCCAGAGAAGCATTTTTACCGCCGACTTGCCAGACATCTTTAATGGTTAGCTGATTAAAAAATTTAATAAATTGTGGCATAGATTATGTTTAGTGTTAATATTTTTAGATAAAATCATTTATTTTATTTTAGATATTTATTTAAAAACATGATTATGGTAAATTATTGTAACTTATAGTAATTACAGAAAAACGTGTAAGGGTTGATATTTTTAGAATTAATAAATTAATCCAGATATTTTAATTAAAATATCTGGATAATAATTTATAAATTAATTTTTTTGCTCAATTCGTAGACAAATGGAATTTCCCATTTTTCACCATTATATGTTTTTATAATACCAATAACAGAAATGATGATTATAACAAATATCAAAAGCTGGCCGAAAAAAGGAACAAACGCAAAAAGACTGGCGATAAATAGAATAAGTCCTTGTTTGGCGTGAAATTGCACAAACTCAGAATCTTTTTTCCCCAAAAGAGGCACCAGGCATAAAATCCAGACGTAGGATAATACGGCCATATTTTTATTTTTTTCAACATCGGAATTATTGCCGGATGTTTTTGTTTTTTGAGTAGCCATAAAGTAAAATTAAATCTGCAAACAAAATGTTATTATTAAAATTCGCAGATTTTAAAAATTTGTAAATTTTAGTTTAATATATTATTATTATAACACAATCTTTATTATAATAAAATTGTAAGAAAGGCCGAGGTGGTGAAATTGGTAGACACGCATGGTTTAGGACCATGTGGGGTAACCCGTGGAGGTTCAAGTCCTCTCCTCGGCACTATATGCATTCTAAACGTTTTTAGTTTACTTTGTTCAGTTTGGTGATTAATTTGTTTCAACTTTCAAAAAAATTTTCAATTTTTAAATATTATTAATTTTAATGACACTACCAACACATGTATTAGCCGGTTTAATAATTGGCAAAATAACCGGAGATTTTTCAACGGCAATAGTTGCCTCTCTGGTAATAGATTTAGACCATACTATTTCGTATTTTCGCCACGACATACTTTTTAAACCACGCAAATTGTTCAAAATAATTTCTAGCGAAGCCGACCCGTGGGGCGACCAAAGAAATTTTTTACATAGTGCTTTTAGCTGGGTTGTCATTTCGTCCATATTGTTATTAATAAATTTTTCATTTGGTTTAGTATTTTTGATTGCATACTTTTTTCATTTATTTTTTGATGCCTTAGACGGAGCTGATTTATATCCATTTTTCCCTTCCAAAAAATTTGTTATAAAAGGAGTTATTGAGTATTATTCTAAACAAGAAATTATTTTTGATGTTTGCCTTATTTTTGTTTTAATT
>CAYMCJ010000029.1:6392-13561 GCA_964388985.1 uncultured Gammaproteobacteria bacterium
ATTTTTGTTTTAATTGTTTAAATTTAAAAATTTACTGCCCTAAGCTATGATTAATTTTTTGCATACTTTTCAGCCTCAGCCAGTATTAATTTCTTTTGGTTCAATCCAAATTTTTTGGTATGGCTTATTTATTGTTTCCGGAATTTTGGCAGCCATATTAATAGCTTTAAAATTAGCCGGTTATTATAATTTTAAAAAAAATGTTATTTTTGATTTATTTTTTTGGCTTATTATCGGCGGGATAATTGGAGCCAGAATTTATCATATTTTTTTGGAGCTACCTTTTTATATTAAAAATCCATTAGATATTTTTAAAATCTGGCAGGGCGGGCTGGCGATTCACGGAGCAATCATTGTCGGCCTGATTATAGTTTATATTTTTGCGAAAAAGGAAAAGGTTAATTTTTTCTTTTTGGCCGCGATTTTACTTCCCGGCCTGGCCCTGGGTCAGGCAATTGGCCGTTGGGGAAATTATTTTAACCAGGAGCTTTTTGGCCGGCCGACGGATTTTTCTTGGGGCATACCGATTAATACAATAAACCGGCCAATTGAATATATTTCTTCTAAATTTTTTCACCCCACTTTTTTATATGAATCTTTTGGCAATTTAATTATTTTTTTAATACTTTTTTTAATACATATTTGTATAATTAAAAAAAATAAATTCACAAATTTTTTTAATTTTTTAATTTTTGCTTTTTACTTAATTTCATATTCTGTTCTTCGTTTTTTTATGGAATTTATTCGGATTGATAAAACTCCGCTTGTCCTTGGTTTGCGCTGGCCTCAGGTTATTAGTTTAGCTATAATAGTATTGTGTGTGATATTAATTATATTTAAGAACAAATTGCGGTTTTTCAAGATAACTGATAAGATAGAAACAATTAAAAATTAAAAATTACGAAGTAGAAATTAATTGATAATTTTTAATTTTTAATTGCCAATTGATTTTGCGGGTATCGTATAATGGTTATTACTTCAGGTTTCCAACCTGAAAACAGGGGTTCGATCCCCCTTACCCGCTCAAAGTAAAATTTTAAATTAGCAAGGGGTTTCACGAACGTTAGTGAGTGACCCGCCCATCTGCGAAGCAGATGTCTGGCGGGCGATCCCCCTTACCCGCTCAAAAAAATAGCCTTACAGAGGTTATTTTTTAATTGTAAAAAAGCAAATTATAATGTAGAATATAATTAAAAGGAGGAGGTATGCCTATTTTTAATGATATAAATTTGGACAAATGGAAAGAGTCAGAAATTTGGACTGACAGTCTTTGGATAATAAAAGAAAGAGACAAAACCGGCAAGCATAGTAATTTTTATCACGGCAACTTTGTTCCTCAAATTCCCCATCAATTTATATTAAGGTACACAAAAAAAGATGAAATCATTTTTGATCCGTTTGTCGGAAGCGGAACTACCGTTTATGAAGCAGAAAAATTAAATAGAAATTTTATAGGAGTTGATATTCAGAAGAACCTGCTTTTAAATATCAGAAAAAATTTAACTTCAAAAGAAAATTTTTTTGAGTTAATAAAAGGCGATAGCACAAAAGAGGCAGTATTTAAAAATATAAAAGAAATTTTGAAAAAACACAAAAAGAAAAGTGTTCAATTTGCCTTATTACATCCACCATATTTTGATATTATTAAATTCAGTGAATACAAGGCTGATTTATCTAATTGTCAATCTCTTGAAAGTTTTATAAAAAAATTTAGCGAGGTCGTAAAGAATACGCTAAATATTTTAGAGAAAGGCAGATATATTGCGGTTGTAATCGGGGACAAATATTCCCGGGGACAATGGATACCGCTGAATTTTTATTGTATGAGCGAAATGATGAAATTAGGATTAACATTAAAAAGCGTTATAATTAAAAACATAGAGGGGAACCGAGCCAAGAGAAATAAGGAATCAATTTGGCGATACCGCGCGCTTTCAAGCGATTATTATATTTTTAAACAGCAATATCAATATGCGTAAAAAAAATAATGATAAAACTTATTCGGAGGCGATAGAAAAAGTAATGTTAGATAACGGTTATTTTGCGCCATTAAAACTTTTGTATAAAGAAATTTGGAAATATAAAGACAAGAGTAAAATTATCGGTAAAACTCCAGATTATACAGTTATGGAAAGAGTGCAAAGAGATGAAAGATTTACAAGAATTGGTTTAGGTGTTTATGCTTTGACGGAATATTTGGATAAACTTCCAAAAATTACTGAGCCAAAAAGTGAAGCCGAAAGAACAAACAGAAAACACGCTGAGGTGCAGGGAATGCTTTTGGAAATTGGAAATTTCAAGTCGGAAGTTGAAGATACATATACAAATGATAAGAAATGGATTTTCCAAAATAAAACATTAGGCAGTTTGGCAACCCTTGATATGGTTCCGGCTTTTACTTACGAAAAAATTGTAAAAGAAAGCGTGAGTTTCGCCGATGTGATTTGGTTTAATGACAGGGGTTTCCCGCATAAAATTTTTGAAGTTGAACATTCAACAGATTTTCGCGACGCTTTTATTAAGTTTATGGAATTACAGGATTTTATTACTGAATTTTATTGCGTTTCATCAGAAGATAGAAAAGTAAAATTTGAAAGAGAAAAAAGTAAAACCGCTTTTAAGTCGATCGACGAGAGATTAAATTTTTTGACTTATGAGCAGGTTGAAAATGATTATCAAAATATTTTAAAGAAAACTTATATTTAATCAACTAATCAAAAATATGCTAAAAATAAATGTTCATATCAACGATGAGACTAGAAAAGAAATAAAAAATACTTTTGGAAAAGATGACTACGCTACTGTTTCAACAGTAGTCAATAATATTGTTGATCGCTATCTCAATGCCGAATATTTTGATCCTAAATTAAGCATTGAGGAAGATGATTATGAAATTTGTGAATTTTGCGAAGAAAAATCAAAACACAGTAGAATGGTGGACACGGATGGCACAAATCTTATAGAGCATAATGTATGCGAAAATTGTGGTTCTGGCTATTCTGAATTGACCTGATTTGTTTTGCGGGAACTGGAATTATTGGAAGTTATTTTGAAAGAAAGGGCTATAAAATAATCGCTAATGATATTAAATCAGCTATGTTTTGAACAGGCATTATATTGGCAATCATAAAGAATTAACTTTTTCTAAATTGGCAAAAGAAATTTTAGAATTGAAAAATATTAAGATAAAAAATCGTAAAAAATTTGTTTGTGATTATTTATCAAATTTAAAAGGTAAAAAGGGGTTTATTTATAAAAATTATTGCCTGGGCGGAACAAAGGGCAAAAAAGAACAACGGCAATATTTTTCCGATGAGAACGGGATGCGATGCGACGCTATCCGTCAAAAAATTGAGAACTGGAAAAAAGAAAAATTAATTTCCAATGATGAATATTATTTTTTAATTACCAGTTTAGTTGAGTCAATTGATAAATACGCCAACACAGCTTCCGTATACGGCGCTTTTTTAAAAAAACTAAAAAAGACAGCTCAAAATAGTTTAATTTTGAAGCCGGCTGAATTGATAATCAATAACCGAAATCATAAAGTTTTTAATGAAGATATAAACAAGCTATCAAAAAAGATTAAGGGCGATATTTTATATTTAGACCCACCCTATAACCACAGGCAATATGCAACTAACTATCATTTGCTTGAGACTATTGCTAAATATGACAATCCAAAAATTTATGGAAAGACTGGGCTAAGAGATTACAAAGAACAAAAATCTAATTATTGCTTAAGAACAGAAGTCAGAAAGGCTTTTAAAGATTTAATCTTAAAAGCCAAGGTTAAATATATTTTTTTAAGCTATAATAATGAAGGTTTAATGACGGCGAATGATATTAAGGGAATTATGAGTCTAAGGGGAAAATATGGTTTTTTTACTAAAAAATATAATAGATTTAAAGCTGACAAAACAGAAAACAGAAACCACAAAGCAAATAAGACTATTGAGTATTTACATTATGTAGTATGTGTTTAAAAAATAATCATCATTATGGACATAAAAGATTTATTAAAAGATGCACAAAATTTAACTGATTATGATTTTGAGCAAAAACTTAACCGATTGATTTTGGATAATTACCAATACCGTAATTTAGGGCAGAAAAACAAAAAAATAGTGCTTGATTTATTGAAAAAATACCGTTCTTATTTGCGCAGAGGAATGGGTATTTCTTATTCCGCCCGGCAGAATGAAATGTATAAATTGTATAGAAACAGGCTGAAACTTGATTTAAGCGAAGAAGATTTGAAGGACATCAAAGAAATAATGGAAATGTTTAAAGATTAATTTGATTTTAGTTGACAAAAAATTGTAATGTGTTAATATATTTTTAGGAACCTAAGAGCCTATCTAATAAGTCCATTTCTACTGCAACTGTAAAATTAGGGCATAATTTTTTCTAAATTTTTTCGCCTATATAGCAATATAACCTCAAAAATTTAATAAAAAATTTTGCTCCTAATTTTCCAGTTTCGTTTACGAAAGCGACTTATTAGACAGGCTCTAAACAATTACTAAAACCGATGACGCGTGTCCCGAGTAATTCGGGGTTGGGCACGCTGAGGTGGCGGCTGCGAAAGTGGTTGCCCGGCTTCCTCCGTAATCATAGGATAACTGATGTCTTCCCGAATTATCGGGAGCAGGAGTCAGTAAAAGTGGCTTTTATCCGTTTTGCTGACGGATTTTTTGTTATTCGTTCTGCGAAGCTCCACTATCCCGCCTCTCGCGAGGGGTGGGAGAGCCCAGGCGAATAATTAGTCCGTTTGCTTATCGGAAAAAGCAATAAGGGTGGCACCGCGAAAAGTTTTTTAAAGGCTTTCCGTCCCTTGGGTATAGTTTTAACTATATTTAAGAGATAGAAAGCTTTTTTGTTTTTTCAATTGGCGCGCGGAATACTAATGGCCGCGTTAAACAAAAACGTTCTTTGGGAAAAAGGAGGGAAAGGAAAAATGAACACAGCTAGAATGGCAGGGTTTTGTGCAATGAAGGCGTTATCGGATTTGACTCCGGCAGAGATTAAGATAGCTGTTGCTAACTGTGAGTTGAGTCCAGAAAGAGCCAAGGAGTTGTTGAAAGAAATCGAAATTGCCAAAAAGATTTGGCGGCCGTTCACTCCGGGCGCAGAATGTAGCTCATCTCTCTGGTAGCGCAAACTTAAAAGGCGATAGATTAATATCCGTCGCCTTTTTTATATTGTTACGCGCATTAATATTTTAATCCAGGCTTTCTATATTAACCCTGATTTTATTGTCCCATTCAATTTCCGGATATTTATGTAATAAGTCTTTGATATATTTTTTAAGTTGATTATATTTTTTTTGAGTTTTAGCTTCAAATTTAACGGTAATATAGGGTCCGTTTTGAGAATAGCGAATAACAAACATTCCTTCATTCATATCTAGGCGGACACCATCACCGGCGCGCTCATCATCAATAACCTTGGCTTGGGGAAAATCTTTTTTTAAAATTGGACTTATTTTTTTCATTAAGTCAACTTTTTTGTCGTCGGCGCAGTAAATTTTAATTTCCGGCGAAGAGATGTATTTGGGTAATTTGCTTATTGCCTGGGAAAGCGACTGGTTGGTTCTGGACAAATAATGAAGCAAGCGCAAAGTTGAATATAGGCCGTCGTCATGATTATAAAAATCAGCCGAAAAAAAGAAGTGTCCGGAAAGTTCGCCGATAAAGGCTGCTTTTACTTCTTGATTTTTTTTCTTTAAAAATGAATGACCGGTGCGCCACATAAATGGCTTTCCCCCGTATTTTATGATAGTGTCTTCCACTATTTTGGAGCATAGAGTATTATACATAATTTTAGCTTTTGGGTGACTGTGTAAAACATCAATGGCAAAAAGAGCCACTAAAACATCGTTCCAAATAATCGTCCCTTTATTATCAACTATTCCTATTCTGTCTCCGTCCGCATCATAAGAAAAACCAATGTCAGCCTTGGCCGCCAGGACTTCATTTTTAAGTCTTTCGGCCACGGCCAACTCGGTCGGGTCCGGCACACCCAAGGGGAAACTTGCATCTAGCTGGCAATTACTTTCCACTACTTCACAGCCGGTTTGTCTTAAGAGTTCAGGGGCAATTACACCGGCAGTGGAACAGCCGGGGTCAATCACGACTTTAAATTTTTTTTCAATTGGCAACCGTTTTAGCAAATCATTAAAATATATTTGTCTAATATCTTTTTTTATAGTCTTTCCCAGCTTTTTTCCCCTTTGATAATTTTCTTTTTCAACTATCCGTCTTAATTTTTGCATCCCGTCGCTTACTAAAGTCTCAGAAAAATCAATTGCAAATTTAAAACCGTTATATTCAGCCGGATTATGAGAGGCCGTAACAAAAGCGCCCCCTTTTATGTTTAAAAAATATTGCGCCCAGTAGAATGTACCCACTAAATTCATTCCTATATCAACCACATTAACTCCTGTCCAGTTTAGGCCGCTGGTTAAGGCTCGGCTATATTCCTGGCTGGTTGCCCGACAGTCTTGACTGACAAGTGCATTTTTAATACCCTTTTGTTTTATGTATGTCCCATAGGCTCGTCCCAGATGTTCTACAATTTTTGAGTTTAAATCTTTGCCAACCAAGCCTCTTAAATCATAGCCGCGAAAAATGTATGGATTTATTTTCATAATTTTTTATAATATTTATTATTACTTTTTTAGTTTAGCAGATTTTTTTTAAAATACAAATAAAAATAGCGGCTGGATAGAATTCAACCGCTATTTATTTATATTTTAGCTTTTATGATTTTTTGAATTGCAGCCAAATTCCGCCCAATCCCCACCAAATTGCGATTAGGGCCAGTATCCAGCCGACAAACGGTATGGAAAAAACAATTTTTACAATTATTATTCCAATTATCATTGCCCAGATTAATGAATCTTTCTTCTTGGGCCATAATTTACTTAAAATACTTCGCCCTACCAAAATTCCCACTAAAATTTTTCCGACAATCATCGCTATTAGCCAAATTGCCATCAAAATTATTGCCAGCGGAATGCCGATAATAGTAAAACATAATATTATAGAAATAATTGGAGTTAAAAACATGGCAATAGCCCCCCAGCCGATAGACGGTCCGATTTTTTTAAGCATTTTGTCGGTTATTTCCAATATTTGTTTGCGCCATAAGCTGATTAAGACCAG
>CAYMCJ010000030.1:0-7892 GCA_964388985.1 uncultured Gammaproteobacteria bacterium
AGGCACATAGTAATACTATCCTTTATCTCCCTTAAAGCGCCAATATAATCTTTGGGATGATTTTTCAGGAAATTGGCTGCTTTAAGCTCGTACATAAAACTATAAGGTAATTTTTCAAACAATTTAATAATTTCCGGCCAATCGGGATAAATTTTTTCCGCCTGATTTTTTAATTCTTTTATCAGGGGCATTTCATATTCATTGGTTTTAAACAGCAAATATCTAATTGCTAATTCATAATTTCCCCGCATAATTAATTTGCCAATTTTGTGGCTATCCAACCGCACTCCGCCGAACCGCTGGCTCTGATAATAATTTAAAATTCCGTATTTACCTATATTTTCTAATTTTATAGCTAACTCCCCCTCATTTACCTCGTCCTTAGTCCGGGCCGTAATTGTAAATAAATTGCCTTTTAAATATCCGGGCCGAATATTGTCTTTGCCGAAATAAAAATTAGTTAAAATAATATTTTGCATCTCTTTTTTTTCAATTTCCTCAATTGACAACCGGCCCTTGCGCATGGCTATTAACTGGGCGGTAATGGCTTTATCGTCTTTTAGCCCGGCATAACCGATGGCGCCGGAAAACTCCAACTCCTGGGCCACCTTTTCCACGGCGGCATTGGTAGTCAAACCCATTTTTATCAAATGGGCATACAAAGTTTTTTCTTTTTCTCCTCTTTCATGATTATTATTGCCAATTTCATTCACCCGAACAATTTTATTATCAGCCGTTATTTCCTCAACAATAAAATCCTCAAAAAAAAGCCGCAAGTAAGCCAGCGGCCGATTTTGGGGCATATTTAAAATACCTACCTCATTAAAAACGTCCTCTTCCCGACGTTGTTTTTGGGAAATAATCAATTCCGGCCTTTCCTTTTTTAGCCGTTTAACAGTCTCTTCCTGTTTTTGCCAAGCTGTTTGTAGATTCATAAGACCTTTTGCAAAATAAGCTTTTGCGATAATTTTTTCAAATTTCGAAGCGAAAAATTAAGAAAGCGACGATGTTTATATGTAATATAAGCGGAGGAGCTTTATTAATTTTGCAGCCTAAATTTGGAAAAATTAGCCATAATGTTATTTTGCAAGAGGTCTATATATTATCTATTTAAAATTTCTTTATATATCTCCCCTGTCTTGCGCGCGCATTCCCACCAGCTGTATTTTTTAACCTGCTCGTAGCCTTTTTTAATTAAATCCTCCCGCTTGCTTTCGTCGCCAATAACCTGCTCAATCTTAGTCTGCATATCAGCCTCATTTTCAGGATTAAAATAAATCGCCGCTTGACCCAAAACTTCTGGTAGGCTTGATTTATTAGAGCTTACTACCGGACAACCCTTGGCCATTGCTTCCAGCGGCGGCAAACCAAAGCCTTCGTACAGGGACGGAAAAACATAAACCAGAGCTTTCTTAAATAAAATTTCAAGTTTAATATCAGGCACATAACCGGTAAAAATTATCGGCGTATCATATTCATTCTCTCGCCACAATCCCAGCCGAGTGGCATACTCTTTTATTTGTTTATAAAAATAATCTTCTTTGCCCACTAAAACTAAACGCAGGTCTGATTGCTTTTTATATAATTTGGCGAATACATTAATTAAACCTTCCAAATTTTTATGCGGATAAGCGTTACCCACATAAAGCAAAAACGGATTATTTATATTATAGCTTAAAAGCGTTTTTTTATCGTCCAGTTTGGCGGCGAACAAAGAATCCCGGCCCTTGGCTAAATTGGCCACTCCTTCATAAGTAACCGCTATTTTAGCGGGATTTATTTTAAACTGTCTGGCAATGTCATTTTTGGTAAATCCAGAAACAGCAATAACTTTTTTAGCCCGCTTAACCGCCAACCAAATAATTATTTTATAAGCCAAATTTTTTATTTTATATAAAAACGGCCCCAGAGTAGTCGCTCTTTGCGTAGGAAATTTTGTTAATATTAAATCATGAATAGTAACAACAAATTTATTTAAGGTAAAAATCGGCACATTAAAATGAGGAAAATGCATTAAATCAACCCGGGCGCGCAAAAATAATATGGGCATAAAAATCTGCTCGGCCAATGTATACCATCTGACATTGGTTTTAACCTTTTTTATTCTGGCCTCCCCGCACTCAAATTCATCAAAATTGTCCTTGCTTAAAAAAATCACATACTCGTTTAACTTATCTATCTTAATAATATTATCCACAATTTCCTGCGTATACCTTCCCAGTCCTTTCCCAATCGGACCGTAGAATCTGGCATCAATACCAATTCTTTTTACTTGCTTTTTATTTCTTAACATATTTATATTATAGCATATATTATA
Organism: uncultured Gammaproteobacteria bacterium; assembly: GCA_964388985.1. Lineage (GTDB taxonomy): Bacteria > Patescibacteriota > Patescibacteriia > Patescibacteriales > CAYMCJ01 > CAYMCJ01. The sequence continues at coordinate 2,318 of CAYMCJ010000030.1, forward strand.
TAAAAATAATTTATAAATTGTAGTGTCTGTTGTAAAATTTTTAATTTTATAAATAATTTTTAATTTTTTTTAATAATATTTTTATTTAACAGTTTAAAAATTAAAAATTATAATTTATTTAAAAATTATAAAAATTAAATATTTTGTCATTTGATGTTATAATAATAATATGGCAAAACAAAAAATTATACTAATTTTAAAAATTCTGATATTTTTAAGCATACTGGGCTTAACTTTCCTTATATTCTGTCAGCAAATCAACTTGACTTCACTTGATTTGGGCCGGCACATAAAAAACGGGCAAATGATTTGGCAGGACAAAGATGTGCTATATAAAAATTTTTACTCTTATACCGAACCTGATTTCCCCTTTGCAAACCACCATTGGCTTTCAGGGATAATTTTTTATTTTATATATCTAACCGGCGGCTTTAAATTATTATCAATATTTAATATTTTAATTGCCCTGCTTACTGTTAGTCTAATTTTTTATCATGCTTGCAAACGTTCCAATTTTTGGTTGGCCGCTTTTCTGATTTTACCGGTAGTCTTAATAATGAGCGAACGCACTGACATCAGGCCGGAAATTTTTAGTTATTTATTTTTAGTGGTAATTTTTTACTTGTTGAATAAATTTAGAAAAACAAATAATTATAAATATTTAATTTGGCTACTTCCGATTCAATTAGTCTGGATAAATCTACATATTTATTTTTTTCTCGGGCTTTTTTTAATCTGTCTGGTATTACTGGAAAAACTTATTACCAACTTAATAAAGTCGCACTCAATAATAATCAGCTTTAAAAATTACCAAAAATTAATTTATATAACTATTGCCTGCTTTGTGGTAAGTTTGGCTAATCCGCACTGGCTCAAAGGTTTACTCTATCCTTTTAATATTTTAAAAAAATACGGCTATGAAATTGTGGAAAATAAATCGCCTCTTTATCTTGAAAATTTAATGATTAACTATAACATATCAATCTTTAAAATCTTGGTAGTAATATTGGTAATAAGCTATGTTGTATTATTTATAGTAAAAATAAAAACAAAAAAACGATTTTTTGATTTCAACGGCTTTAATATTTTTTATATCGGCCTAACCGTTTTTTTTGTTTTTAGCGCTTTCTTCGCCATCCGCAACCTGCCTATCTTTGCCCTAATGACCTTGCCGATAGCGGCTGGCAACTTTTATTCTTTTAAACAAATTATAAAAAATAAAAACAAACTAATCACCAACGAAAAAATTATCAATTTAAGTATCCCTATTTTTATATTCATTCTGTATATTGTTTCTTTCTTATGGCTAATACGCGACCTTAACGGTAATAATTATTACTTAAAAAATAAACTCGGTCTAGGTCTGGTATCTAACTCCGAAGACCCGCTAAATTTTTTTAACGACAATAATTTAGCCGGCCCTATTTTTAATAACTATGATTTTGGCAGCACCCTGGCCTTTTGGCTGTATCCACAAGAAAAAATCTTTGTTGACAATCGCCCGGAAGCTTACAGCCCTGAATTTTTTACTGACACTTACAAGCCAATGCAGGCGGATGAAAAAAAATGGGAAGAATTCAGCGCTAAATACAATATTAATTTAATCTATTTTTCCCATACCGACGGCACTCCTTGGGCCAGAAACTTTTTAAGTAAGAGATTAAACGATGATGAATGGCCGTTAATCTATTTTGATTTGAATAATGTAATAATGATTAAAAATAACCAAGCCAATAAAAAAATAATTGCTAAATATAGAATTGATAACAATAAATTTGAAGAAAAGATAAATAAATTAATGGAAATAACCGGTATTGGCGGAAAAAATAAAATTTTAATGGATTTGGCTGACCTGTCTTTTCTTTATGGTCAAAAAGATATAGCGGAAAAAATTTATAAAAAAATTCTTGAAAAACAACCCAAAAATAAACTGACCCTGGCCGCCACCGGTTATTTATATTCTGACAGCGATACAATAAAAGCCCTTAATTACTTTAATAAAGCTATCTTGGCCGGCTACAAACTGCCTTCAATATATAACCAAATGGGCCTGATTTACTGGAATCTGGCAGACTATCAGGAAGCCAAAAAAATGTGGCAAACAGCCTTAAAGATAAATTCTAAAGACGACCATGCCAAATATTACCTTAATCAGGCCAAAGAATTATTAAGGTAAATATGCAAAAAGTCTAATAACAAAACTTCCTATTCCTGTTATTTTTTAACGAAACGAAAAATCTATATAATTAATTTATAATTAATAATTTATAATATTAAAACAATTTATAATATTAAATTTTAAAATTTATAAAAGTTTTAAATAATTATTTATTATAAATTTAATATTGTTTATAAATTACAAATTTTAAAAATATTAATAACATGGATAAAAAATTTAAATACCTTACTCTGGGAATTTTTCTGGTTGTCTCTTTTGTCGTCTTTGGTAACTCCCTGGCTGGTGATTTTGTTTTTGATGATTTAGCTATTGTCCGCGACCGTCCGGAGTTAAAAAATATTGAACATCTTCCCTATTTATTTTTTGAACCTTACCATAATATGGGCTACGACGGTGATATTTACCGCCCGATTACTATGGCCAGCTTTTCCCTAAACTACAATATATTAGGCGAAAAACCCTGGGGTTTTCATTTTATAAATATACTGTTGCACGCCTTGGCCTCGTGGCTGGTTTTTTTACTCCTTTTTAAATTAACTAAAAAAATTGATTTTTCTTTTTTAGCTTCTTTTTTATTTTTAATTTTGCCGATTCACACCGAACCGATTAACACCATTGTCGGACGGGCGGAAATGCTGTCTTTATTGTTCTCCGCCTGGTGCCTGCTTTTATTATTAAAAGAAAAAAATATAAAAACAAAAAAGAAAAAAATTTCTCTCCAATTCTGGGCCGCTCTTCTGTTTTTAATGGCTTTATTAAGTAAGGAAAACGCGCTCGGACTTCTGCCGCTTTACTTTATTATTATATGGATAAATACTCAAGGCAATACATTTGTTGTCCGCTTAAAAATAATTTTTAATAAATACAGGTTAAATTTTACTTATCTAACTGGCGCTATCTTATTGTATTTTTCTATGCGCGCGGCTGTCTTGGAAAAACTAATTAATACCAACTCATCAATCGTAGAAAACCCGCTTAAATTTGTTGACTGGCCGGAACGGCTTATGACCGCTATTAAAATAATTGGTATGTATTTATATAAAATAATCTGGCCTTATAATAACTTGTCCTCTGATTATTCCTTTAACCAAATCCCGGTTGAAATTAATTGGTCTAATTGGTTTTTTTGGATTGGCTTGACGACTTTATGCCTAATAATTATTATAATTATCAAGGCTTTATTAAAACCGCCAAAAAATAATTATCCCACTCAAATAATTATTTTAGCCAGCAGCTTTTTTTTATTTTACTTTATAATAACCAGCAACCTGCTCTTTCCGATTGGTACAATTATGGCTGAGCGCTTAATGTATATACCCAGCTTGGGCGTCTGTATGGTGCTGGGATTATTAATAATAATGTTACGTAACATGCTACGTAACAAAATAAATAATAAAAATTACAGCCAATATATTTATTTATCAATTATTGCCTTGCTGACCATCTGCTACGGCACAATAAGTTTTGACAGAAATTTTGACTGGAAAAATGAAGCCAGTCTTTTCGCTAGCGCCGCGGCCAGATCGCCCGACAGCGTGCTTTCACGATCTAATTTAGGGGCAATATATTTATTAGAGGACAATCTTCCGGCCGCCGAAAAAGAAATTATGGCGGCTCAAAATATTTATGACAACTATAACCATAATCTAAATAATCTTGGGCTGCTTTATTTAAAAAAGGGAGAGTTAACTAAGGCCCGCGACCAATTTATTTTTACTCTAAAAAAATATTCCGGCTACGGCTCCGCGATTGATAACTTGGCTTTAACTTATTTTAAATTGGGCGAATATGAAAAAGCTAAAAAATTTTGGAATATTATTTATGGAAATAAAAACGCTCAACTATATTTAATCGCTTATTTTAATAATGAATTTAATAAATTAATTCAAGAAAATAAAATTAACCAAGCCGAAAAATTGCTTCTTCAGACGAAAAAAATTGTTGATAATAAAAAATGGCTGAAAGAAATTGAAACTTTATTAAAATAAAAAACAGTAGTTTGAATTCACTACTGTTATCACCATATTGTTGGTGAATATCCCCTTCGGGACCGAAAATTATCGTCAATATAGCCCTTAAGTCCCGCTAAAAATCGGCCTAAACACTTTTTAAATAAAGAAAGGTCTATCAATAATATTATTATTGCAAAAATAAAAAAACAATAAACAACATTTTTATCATTTTTCATTTTGTCTCCTCTCTTATAAAATAGCCATCTTCACATTTTTTACAAAAAGAAAAAAACTTTTTAATTGATAATATAAAATAAAAACTGAAAAAAATTATTTGAAGATAATCTTTCAATGAACTCTTTTTCTTTTTCATTATTTCCCCTCCTTTTTAAAAATAAAATGCAAAGACATATTAATTTACATCAAAAACCAAACTATGTCAAGGGTTATTTTTTTACTTTATTCACCATTTCTTCCAATTCTTCATCACTGTAAAAATTAATTATTATCTGACCGCCTCTTTTGCTGCGTTTAATTTCTACTCTGGTGCTAAAAAATTCACGCAGAGCAAATTCCTTGTCCTTATCCCTGTAATTTATTTTAATTCGCGACTGTTTTGTACCGCCCATACGCCTGGCTTCCCGGCTGGCATCGTTAACCGTTAAACCATTTTTGATAATTTTTTTAAATAATAACAATTGCTTGTCCTCTGAATCAATGCCCAGAAGATATTTGGCATGCCCTTCGGAAATTTTTCCGGCTATTAAAGCCGCTTTAATTTCAGCCGGTAAATTTAAAATACGGATGGTATTAGTTACTGATGACCTGGCTCTCCCTACCCGTCTGGCCACTTCTTCCTGGCTCAAATTAAATTCATCAATTAATTTGCGGTAAGCCATAGCGGTCTCAACTGAATTTAAATCTTCTCTTTGCAAATTTTCAACTAAAGCCATTTCAAGTTTTTTCTGCCTGTCAACGTCGCGGACAATTACCGGTACTCTTTCCAAACCTATTTTTACAGCTGCCCGTAACCGGCGCTCACCGGCGATCAATTCATACTCGCCATTTTCTCTGCTAACAATCAAAGGCTGAATAATACCATATTCCTTGATTGATTTTTCCAATTCATTCATATTAAAATCAGAAAACTGCTGCCTTGGTTGCATGGGATTTACTTTAATCTCCGCTGGTTTAATTCTTAAAATCTTATCCTTTTCATCTTCGGAAACAACATCAACTACCACCAAATCATCACCGGCCCGTACTTTTATTTTATTAACTTTCTGAGGTATTAAAGAATTTAATCCTCTTCCCAATCTATCACTCATAATTTTATTATGTTAAAACTTACGCGTTTGTCTATATTATTATTTAAAACATTTTAAATAGTTCTACTAAGTATTCTTGTTTGTTTATCTACGAATTACAAATCAAGTACAAATTT
>CAYMCJ010000030.1:7992-12883 GCA_964388985.1 uncultured Gammaproteobacteria bacterium
ACAAATTTGTAATTCGTGGAGTAATAAATTTAGATAAACAGACAAATTGTATTATAACATTGATTTATTTAACCGAGATATCTACAATTCTTTTCAAATCCTCAAAAGAAACCTGCCCTAAAACCTCCTGGTCATTAACATATATGAACGGGATGCCGTTAATATCCAGGGCTTGAGCTTCTTCAATACTGTCCTTAACTAATCCAATAACCTCATTGTCCCTTAAGCAATCAATAAAATACTTCTTTTCTAAACCTATTTTAACGGCTAAATCAATAAATACGTCCTCATTTAAATTATCAATATTCTCATAAAGCAAATCGTGATATTCCCAAAATTTACCCTTTTTCCAGGCGCAACGAGCGGCCACCGCAGACTTAAAAGATTCTGAATTTTGATTATTTAAAGGATAATCCTTCCAAATTACACGGATTTTATACTCACTATCCTCTAAATTATTGTAATATTGAGCCAATTCCTTTACGACCTTCTCCTGTTCTAAACAATATCCGCATTCAAAATCCGAAAAATAAAAAATAATAACTTCTGCTTCAGGCGGACCGAAATAAGGATCATCATCGCTTACAATTGGCCCGGCTAAAATATCTCTTAAATTTGGCACCTTGGTAATAAATGGATCACCGGCATTAATATTTTTTTTAAAAAAGAATCTATAATTTTCATTGTTCCCCTCATTATTTGTTTTATAACTATAATTTGCCTTCAAAAAAATAATAACTAGGCCTAAAAAAAATAAATTCGCTATTGATATAATAATGAAAATTTTAATTGGAAATTTTTTTTTATTAAACATAAAACCTTTGGGAAAATAATTTCTTGGCAAAAAATATTTTATCATTTTATAAAAACCTATCCATTATTAAGTCAAACTTTGAAAACACCGGCTATTTCCAATCAGCGCTGGCGACTTTCCAGGATTCTCTTTCCTTAACGAAAACAATTAAAATATCTTCATAATAAACAGTGGCGTTTTCTCTGGCCCCCGTACTTTCTCTTCTTTGTGTTTTTACCAAAATTTCGGCTTGACCCACATCACTATCATATTTCTTGATTTCCTGCAAAACAGATTTGGTGGTAATCCCATAATAAATATCGGAATAACTAATTTTCTTCCTAAGTTCTTCTATATAATCATCGGCCCAAGTCTGCATCTGGCTACTCATAAAAATTTTTAAATCAATAATATTATCAAAATTTGAATGATTGGAATAACTGCCAAACCTTTCCGCAAATGAAGAGGCCATTCTTTTTAAATCATCTTTGTCAATATCTTCTCCGCTTACCTTTTCTTGTCCTTTAATTTCATAATTTTTGACTTCCTTTATTTTGCCGGGTAACACTTCCCTCTCCCCTTGACCAACGGGCTCTTTGGTTGTTTCTTTTTCAGCTGTTGATTGTCCGGTATTAAGCTCTGGACCGGTAAAATCATGGAAAAAAATAACATAAATAATACCTATTATTAAAATAAATCCTATTGATATTATTGATATTCCCACTATTCTTTTGTTCATAATTTAATTTTTTATCTATAAATCATTATTTTCCTCCCCTTTTTTCATCTGTTCATCAAATTCCTTTTTAGCCTCTTCAATCTCAAGCAATTGGCGGGGATCCGAGGTAATAAGCTGGTCTTCTATATACGAGGCCACCACTTTTATAGCGGCGTGTTTGTTGCCGGCAAAAAATATTCCTTCCCCGACACCACATTCCAATAATAAATATTTTTCCCCTTCTGTCAAAACAAAAATTTTCTGCAATAAATCTATGGCGGCCGAGGACTGTCTTAGAAGAAGCTGCAAACTTGAATTTGTTACTATTGCCTGCCCGTATGGAGAAGTTAAAAAATCATTGATATCCTGAGTAATTGTGGTCACACCTAAATAATACTTGCGACACCTTTTAACTAAGGCGTAAATAAATTTAGAACTGTCCTCGTGCTGCATAAGCCACCAGGCTTCATCAATGACTAAAATTCTTTTTTTCATTTCCGACCGGACAATATTCCAAATATAATTTATTACTGAATATATCGCTATCGGTCTCAACTCATCCTCTAAATCTCGCACTGAAAAACAAACTAATTGGTTATCCATCTTTACGTTAGTGGGGTGATTTAATAAGCCGGCAAAAGTTCCCTCAGTATATTTCTGCAGTCGTAAAACTAAATTAGCCCCGCCCTCCATTCCTTCTAAGATTTCAAAAAAATCTTGCATTATGGGCGGTTCAACTTTTGACAAATCAGAATCAGCCGTTATGTCTTTTTTGGCATAGGTTTCGAGCAAGGCCCTGTCAACAATTGAATCCTCTTCATGGGACAATCCCCCCAGCATTAATCTCATTAACCCCTTAACGGTAATTACTCCGCTCCTGATAATATCTTCCGGCTTAGAATCGCCACCAATAGCCCGCGGTAAATCAAAGGGATTAATTTTATTTTCACTTGACAAAGAAATATTTATATATGTCCCGCCAACAGCTTCTGATAAATGCTTATATTCATACTCGGGATCAATTATAATAACTTCTGTACCAATCATTAATGAACGTAAAACTTCCAGTTTTATGGCATAGCTCTTACCGGCGCCGGAAGTGGCGAAAACTACTGTATTGGCATTTTGCAGACTAAAACGGTCAAATAAAATCAAACTATTATTGTGACGGTTAATCCCATATAGAATCCCATCATCGCTGGTTAACTCACTGGAAATAAAAGGAAAAGATGAGGCTATCGGACTTGAATTCATGTTAAAGGTAATATAAAGCTCATCATTGCATAACGGTATGGTTGAATTAAACCCTTGTTCTGATTGATAAAATACCTTTTTTGAATAAACCAAACGAAATCCAAAAATATTTTCAATCTGGTCGGACAAATCATCCAGTTCTTTTTTGCTATCGGCATAAATTGTAATATATAACGAAAATTGAAAAAATTTCTCCACCCCTTGGGTTAGAGCGTCCCGCAAAGCCTCTATATCCTTCAGGGCGGTTTCACGCAGGGGATCGCGAGCCGCTCCTTTTTCCGCATCATCAATTATTTGCGCTTCTAAGGCTCCTACCTTTTTCTTGAGCTGCTTTAAAATAATTGCGCTGTTTACAGGATAAAAAAACATTGATACATCAAAAGTATTATTCAAATTAGCGACCGGAGCAAACCAGCCAACGCTTATATAACGAGGGTAGTCTATTACAAAAATGGTGCGGATATATTTTTCTCCCAACCTTAAATAACTCGGGAACACCTGAATACTGGCCGGAGAAATCAAATCCCTTATGGAAAGAATCCCCCGACGAAAAATTTTTTCATCTTCAATAATCTCTTTCGTTTGATCAATGTTTCTCTCAATACGCTCACTTTTTTGCCTGACGATTTCTTTCTTCTCCCCTTCCCTTTCCTCTTTTTCTATTTTATTTGGATTAAACATAAATTATATAAATTTCTAAATTATAATTTTTAATTTCTAATAAAATTAGAAAAATGAAGAATCAAAAATTCATTAGACATTATAATTTATAATTTAAAAATTTAAATCATTCTCCCACTCTTAATTCATTTATATCCATTAATTTCTGATTCTTTGATGTGGCGGGATTATAAGTATTATAAAACAACTCTATTAATCCCTGGGTATCAAGCTGAACGGCGTTTAATCCGATTGATTTTAAACCGCCGATTATATGTTCTGCGCGCTGATCAACCTGGGCTTTTAATCTTAAAAATTTTTTATCTTTCATTTTAATCAACGTGGCCGGTCTAAAAGCATCCATAATACTTGAAAAAAAACTTTTATGCTTATCCGCCAATGGATTATACGGAATACATAAATAAAAACGTCTATTCATTATTTTTCCCAGCGAAATCAATTCTTCAATATATTGTATATATTCTGATGTTTGTATCTTTAAAAGCTCGTTGGTTTGTTCTTTTTCTCTTTGCCTCAATTGCTCCATATAATTATCAATATTTAATTCTCTTGACTGCGCCACAATCTGCAAGGGATAATTAATATTATTTAAAAAACTAACATAAGCGGAAATTATGGCATTTTGCTCGTCCTCGCTTTTCAGAGCAAAATTAATACTTGATACCAATAATATCGCCCGCAAGGTCCCATCACGCATTATTACCGTGTTTTCTTTAAACTCGGCAATATCCAAGTACTGTTGGGTAGTTATTTTTATTCTATTGTTTACCAGCTTATTTTTATTTGACATATCATAAAATTATACAAGTCTTAATTTTGATTATAAATTAAGCATTGGAAATTTTTATTTCCTTATTATCTTCTCCGCCATACATTCCCCGCGTATCAACAATCAATGAAAGCTCTGTCAATCTTGATTTTGCAAAATATTTTTTGCGTGGTATATTAAAATTTTTTTCAATTATTTTACTATCATCAATTTTATAATACTCATTATCAAGATAGAAACCCTTATTCCAAACGCGTAATTTCGGCTTTTTAAAAGTTTGAACAACGTTTAATATAAAAAAATGGAATGGGCGGCCGTTTATCTTAACAAAAGCCAATACGATTGAAATCGCCAAAACAATAAATCCGCTCGTAACGAATAGTGAAAAATCAAATATTTTATAAAAAATCGCGATAATAATAAAGGCGGACAATACAATAATAAATTGCCTGGTGGTAACCGGTCCGATAATTTTATCTTCAACATCAATAAATTGTGGGACTGTAAAACTCTGCATTGATTTTATGATTAATAATTATATAATTTAAATTCCAAAACGAAAGATAAACACGTAAATCCTAATCCCAATCTTACTAAAAACGTAAATTTTTATTCATATCCATAATGGCATTAAATTCCTCAACCGACAAATAATCCTGTTTGGCTATTTTTCTGT
>CAYMCJ010000031.1:0-12087 GCA_964388985.1 uncultured Gammaproteobacteria bacterium
ATTGCGTTTGTTTGAGCTTTAACACCCTGCGCTCTCTGGCGCAGGGATGATTTACGATGATTTTATTTAATTTATCGGAATAGCGGATTAAATAAAATTAATTTTAAATTACCATATTTTTAGTAAAAAATCAAGGTGGACAGGCAATCGTCATAGTGCTATAATTTTATCATGGATAATAGCAAAAACAGCAATAATATAAAATTTAACTGGCCGTTTGTGGGAAATAATCACATTATTGAATTTTTATCAAAAAGTATATTAAATAATAATATCTCCCAATCTTATATTTTTTTAGGGCCGAATAATTTAGGAAAAACCACAATTGCGAATTATTTTGCCAAAAGTCTGCTTTGCCGGCAGATGGAAAATAAAGATGGAAAAGCGGAGATTATTTTACCCTGCAATAATTGTCCTTCTTGCAGCCAATTCAGAGATTCAGTTTCTTCTTCGGATAATCTGGCCGGTGATTCCGATAATCCCGTTAATATTATGCACGGAGATTTTCATTTAATTAAAAGAGCCAAAGATAAAAAAGATATTTCTATCGGGCAAATAAGAGAATTCATTAATATTTTAAGTATGAGCTCCTTTTTGGGCACGTATAAGATTGGCATAATAAAAAACGCTGACAGTTTAAATGAAAAAGCGGCCAACGCCTTGCTTAAGACTTTGGAAGAGCCAAAAGACAAGGTAGTAATAATATTAACCGCCGCCAGCGCAAAATCAATTCCGGAGACCATTATATCAAGAAGTCAGGTTTTAAATTTCTATTCCGTCAAAGCCGATATTATTTATGATTATTTAATTAAAAATTATAATGCGCCCAGAAGCGCTGCTAAAAATTTGTCGCGGCTTTGTCTGGGCCGACCGGCTTTAGCGGTAAAATTTTTTGAAAATAAGGAATTTTATAACAATTATATTGAAAAAGTTGATGTTTTTTTAAATTTTATTAATCAGGATGTAAACAAAAGATTTGATAATATTAAAGGATTGTTGACTCAGGACAGCAATCAGGAATCAGCCAAAACAGCCTTTAAAGCAATAGATATCTGGAAAGGTTTAGCCCGTGATTTTTTGTTAATGGAGTTGGGAGAGATTGATTTAATTCAGCATCAAATTGTGAGCGATAAGCTAGACAGACAGAGGGGTAACATTTGGATTGATAAATTATTAGATTGGTTTAAAATTTTATCGGAGGGAGAAGAGTATTTAAAGGCCAATGTTAATCCGGAATTGGTTTTAGAAAATATTGCGGCTAATATATAAAATTATGTTAAACAAAAAAAACAAAATAGTGCTATTATTTTTAATAATTGGTTCAGCGATATTTATCAGCGGTTGTTCAATTAGTTTTAAGTCAAATGACAGCGGCGGAAATGATGGCGGAGTTTATTTAAGTTCTGACAAAGGAAAAAGGTGGCAGCCGGCGGCATTGGTTCCAACGACTAGCGGGCGACCGGGAAGTATCGGAAATTTAAATACCAGCGCTCTTAATATGGACCCGAGCGACAGTCAGGCAATTTATTTCGGTTCAGTTGATAATGGGCTTTTTTATTCATATAATTATGCCAAGGAATGGCAAAAAGCCGAAGAATTGGGCAACGCAACGATTAATGACATTGCCGTTGACCCGAGTTCAAAGTGTATAATTTATGTTGCTATTGGAAATAAGGTATATAAATCCACTGACTGCAATCGTAGTTGGTCGCAGGTTTATTATGATACCGATGTTAATTTAAATATTAATTCAATCGCCATTGACCATTATAATTCCATCGGAGTATATATAGGCACTTCCCGAGGCGAGGTTATTAAGAGTTTGGATAGGGGGGTAAGCTGGAAAACAGTTGGACGCTTTGATGATAAAGTTAAAAAAGTTTCCATTAGTCCTCATGACAGCCGTTTGATTTTCGCGGCCACAGCCCAAAAAGGGATATTTCGTTCCTCTGACAGCGGAGCGACCTGGGTAAATTTAAGGGATAATTTAAAAGATATCAAGGGAGCGCTTAATTTTAGAAGTTTGATTTTATCGGCAGCTGATTCAGGCTTGGTAATACTGGCCAGCAATTATGGCTTATTAAAATCTTTAGATAACGGCGACAGCTGGGAGAGCATAGAATTAATTACCCCGGAAGACAATGCCATTATAAATTCAGTTGTTGTTAGCCCGAAAAATTCAAAAGAAATTTATTATGTTACCAATACGACCTTCTATAGTTCTTCAGACGGAGGGGAAAATTGGACAACTCAGAAACTTCCGACTACCAGAGCCGGCTGGGAGTTATTAATAAATTTTGATGATACTAATGTTATTTACTTAGGAGCAAAATCAATTAAAAATTAAAAATTACGAATTAACAATTAAATATATTATTATGAATAGATTTATAGAATCAAAACAAACAGAGTTTAAAAATGCGGTTGATTTTTTTAAAAAAGACATCGCGGTATTGCGAACAGGCAGAGTCAGTCCGGGCTTATTGGAGGGATTGCAGGTTGAGGCTTACGGCGTGAAGAGTCTGATTAACAGTTTGGCCAATATTAGTCTAAGCGACGGTTCAAGTATAGTAGTCGCGCCTTGGGACAAAAATATTATTAAGGAAATTGAAAAAACAATTAGTGGGGCTAATTTGGGGGTCAATGTTGTTAATGAAGGAGATAAAATTAGAATAACAGCGCCGCCGATGACCGAAGAAAATCGGAAAGAGGTAGTAAAAAAATTAAATGAGAAATTGGAGAAATCAAGAATTGCCATCAGGCAGATTCGCGAAGACATAAAAGGAGCAATTGAGGAGGCGGAGGAAAACAAGGAAATTAGCGAAGATGATAAATTTAGGTTTATAAAAGAACTTGATGAAGAAGTCGGAAAAAGAAATAATGAAATTAAGGAATTAAGAGACAAAAAGGAAGAAGAAATAATGACAGTCTAAAAATAATTTTCAATTTTTGAATTTTATAATTTTTAAGTAAATTTTATAAATCATTGTCATTCTGACCCAGTCTCAGTGGGGGAAGAATCCCGAGAAGAAGGAATGGTGGTTTAAAACCATTAACCATAACACAACGGGATCTTTCGCTACGCTCAGGATGACACTAAAGTGCCATGTTATTAACTATTATTTCATTTATTATTGTTTTGTCGCTGTTGGTTTTTGTCCACGAATTGGGGCATTTTTGGACAGCGCGAAAATTCGGGGTAAAAGCCGAAGAATTTGGCTTTGGTTTTCCGCCAAGAATTTATGGAGTATATAAAGATAATAACGGACAGTGGAAAACCGTTAGAGGAAAAAAAGAAGTTAAAGATGCGCCTGGCACAGTTTATTCCATTAATTGGATACCTTTGGGCGGATTTGTTAAAATCAAGGGTGAAAATGGAGAGAACGAAGACGAGAAAGACAGTTTTGCCGGCCGGAAAATATGGCAGCGAGCCTCAATTTTGTCGGCTGGCGTAGTTATGAATATTTTTTTAGCCGCGGTTTTAATTTCAATCGGATTAATGGTGGGATTGCCTCAGTCTTTAGATAACGATATCAGCGATAAAGCCGTGATAACTGACAGAAAAATTCAGGTGGTAGAAGTGCTGCCGGAATCACCGGCGGAAACAGCCGGCCTAAAAATGGCTGATATTATAATAAGTATTAATAATCAGCGGTTTAATATCGAAGAAGATTTGCAAAATTATGTGGCTGAACGTTCCGGCCAAGAGTTAAATTATAAAATTAAGCGCGGGCAAGTTGAGATGAATTTTAATATAACTCCTGAAGTAAGAGCAGATACCAACAAAGGAGGAGTCGGCATAGCGATTGCGGCCACCGGACTGGTTAAATATCCTTGGCATATCGCAATTGGGGAAGGTTTTAAGACAACAATATTTTTGGTTTGGTATATTATAGTGGCTTTTTACGAATTAATTAAAGGCTTAATTTTTGGTCAAGGAGTAAGCGGAGATATTGCCGGGCCGGTCGGTATAGCCGTATTTACCGGGCAGGTGGCTCGCATGGGTTTTATTTATTTAATGCAGTTTACCGCTTTGCTTTCAATTAATTTAGCCATTATAAATTTCCTGCCTTTTCCGGCTCTGGACGGAGGTAGAGTCTTGTTTTTAATTATTGAAAAAATAAAAGGTTCGCCGGTCAAGCGTGAAATAGAAAATATTATTCATAATATCGGCTTTTCTCTATTGATGATTTTGGTTTTAATAGTAACTTTTAAGGATGTGGCGCGGTTTGGGGATTTGTTTAGGAATTTATGGGAGAAAATAGCGGGATGATTTTTAATTTTTAATTTTTAATTCTAAATTTCAAATGAATTTTAAATTACTAATGATTTAATTTATAAATTATGACGGGAGGGAGTGATATAAAATATGATTTAGAGGAACGAACAGCTAAATTTGGAGAAGAAATTATTAAATTATGCAAAAGTATTAAACAAGATACAATAACCAAACCATTATTAAATCAAGTAGTTAGATCAGGAACAAGCATAGGGGCTAATTATATGGAAGCTAACGGCGCTAGTTCAAAAAAAGATTTTAAAAATAAAATATATATTTGCAAAAAAGAAACACAGGAGACAAAACATTGGTTAAGGATGATTGCCTTGGCCGTGCCAATAAAAAGAGATGAATGCAGAAAAATATGGCAAGAAGCGCAAGAATTAACTTTAATTTTTGGAAAAATTGTTTCCTCATTAAAATAATATTATTAGATATTTTTAAAATTAAAAATTAATTATTCAATCAAAATTTAAAATTATAAATTCAAAGTTTATGCGTATTAATATTAAAGCCACAAAAATTAAATTAACCCCGGAAATTAAGGATTATGTGCAGGAGAAAATGGATATGCTGGAAAAATATTTGGGCGATATCCAGGTTTTAAATTGCGATATTGAAGTCGGCATGTCTATCGGTGGCCAGAATTCAGGAGAAATTTATCGGGCTGAAGCTAATTTGGAATTACCGGGCGAATTATTACGGGTGGAAAAAACCGAAAAAGAGCTGTTTAAAGCCATTGATAAGGTTAAAGACCATTTAACCCGGTCAATCAGGCGGTATAAGGAAAAGAGGATTGATCGGAGACGGCGACAGAAGTAAAAAATTAAAAAGTTTATAAAGTATAAAGTTGGAAAATAATTAAGCAACTTGAACCATGGAAAGGATTTGGGTTGTTTTTTTAGTTTGGAAAAAATAGGGAAATAGGGTAAAATAAGAGTATTAGTATAGAAATAATAAAAAATATTTATGAAAGAAGGCGAAGGACAATTAAATAAAGCAGAGAAACAGCAGCCAGAAGAAACTGTTGAAAATTTAGAATTGAACGAAGAAGAAAAAAAAGAGAAAAATGAAAAATTTTCACATGATGCGGTCAGAAAATATGCCAGAGAATATTTTGAAAATATAATTTCTTCGAGAGAAATACCAGATAGCTCGCATATGAGTTTTTTCGCCATGGAAGAAATACAGAATAATTTAAGCGTATTATCCAATTGTGAAAGAGAATGGAAGGAAGAAAGACTTTACTCTGAAAATTTTCGCGAGGCTACAAATATTTTTTTGGAAGAGCTGATTAATTTTTCAAAAGAAAAAGAAAACGATGAAAGAATTAATATGTTTTTGGAAACAATACAACAAATGTTTTTTTCGTCCAGCCCAAGCTTGTCATCAGCTTTAGACTTAAGACAGCATTTTAATTTTTCAGCCAAAGCCACTAGATCAAAAAAACTGCAACCCTTTATTGGCGGTGGTGTTATTGGCGATTTAGCTTATAAGATAGGGTGGGATTATAATCCAGATGCTAAAAAAGATAAATTACTTGAAGGCTATAATGAAGGCTCTATATCTGAAAGATTGGACAAGCTGAATTTAACTGAAATGCTTGGCGCTGAATTAATTGGGGCTGGAAGTTCATATAATTATGGTGATAAAAAATTTATAAAATTTTTTAGAAAAATTAAGAAAGAAAATAAGAATGCATTTATTGGTTATTGCATTGATATGGTAGAAGGCAGGCTAAGGCAAGAATATAAAACACCATCAAGAGGTCCTGTGCAATATTCAAATGACCCCGGCAATGCTCGGCTTTGGGGTAGAATGACTGAAGAGGAAATAAAAAGATCAGGTGAACTGCAGAATATTATAATACCAAACAGAGCCTTAATAAGGGGCGAAAAGTTTGCGTGGGTTGCTGATAACGTAGTGGCCATTATTGACCATTCAAATTTACCAGTAGAATACGCCAAGGTTAATTTAGGAGGAGCAGAAGGGTATGAATCAAAAATTTCTGGCACTTTTTTAGTAAAAGTGAAAGATACTCTTAAAGGTCGAAAAAAAGGAGGCAGTGATATAATATTTGATAGACTGGTTGATCTAAGTAATGAAAATATATTTATTCCAAGAAATGGTATAAAAGATAATGATTCGGAAAAATTAGCTGCAATTTGGGAGAGGTTTG
The DNA here is from genome assembly GCA_964388985.1 of uncultured Gammaproteobacteria bacterium. Classification (GTDB taxonomy): domain Bacteria; phylum Patescibacteriota; class Patescibacteriia; order Patescibacteriales; family CAYMCJ01; genus CAYMCJ01. Next base: position 6,459 of record CAYMCJ010000031.1, read on the forward strand.
GGGATATATCCAAAGAAGATTGGAAAGATTATTTCGAGTTGAATACTTTTAGGAATGAATTTATAAACAAAGTTGAAGAATTCAAAAGGGGAGAAATAAAGAGAGCGGAAGAAAGAAATTTTCAAGCAACTCTAAAAATGTTTGATACCTACAAACATGAAGTTCCACACGTTTTGAGTCATTTCAACAATTCCGCGGTTAGCAAGGCCTATGAAGAATTCATTGAAGCTTACGAGTCAGGTGATCATGAATATGCATTTGACAAGGTTAATCATTTAGCAATGGCGTTCCGTCATGATGGTGAATCTAAAAAAAATAATTCTGCAGCTTTATCTAAAATTAGATTGCTTGCTCAAGAGTTTATAAATTTAAGAGATACACATACGGTTTGTTGGGATGAATGCAATAATGCTATTAATGATTATCAAAATAGGCTATCAGAAGAATTTCAAGAAAAAATTATTAAATTTAATGAAATAGCTGACAGAATCAAAGAGGATCAAGAAAATATTTTAAATGGATTTGAAACAGAATTGGATTTAATTATTGATGAAGAGGGGAAAAATAAGTTTAAAGCCGAGTTTGTCCCTTTTAGTATTTTAATTAAAAGAGAGGGTGGTATATTAAAAAATTTAGATACTGAAGACAGCGAACTATTATTTCAGCATCTATATCGTCCAGCGATGAAGCAGAAAATTGAAAATGAATTTGGGATAAAATTTAATGAACTTCCATTTCATTATCACGCATATTTTTTAAAGTTTTTATCTGAAAAAGATATAAAATCGGCAAAAAAAGTTAAAATTTTTCTTGATCAAGCCCAAGATGAAGATTCTAAAAAAAATCGTATAAAATCTTTTTTATCTTTAGAGTCCGGGCAGGAAATGGGCGATAAAATTTTAAATATCGGCGAATCTCTAAAAGACCAGAGTGAAATCGCTAATTTATTATTTTCCGAATACGCCAGAATAGTGGATGAGGCGGAAAAATCAGCAGAAGAAATTAATAAAATTTATAATGAAGTATTTTTTGAAAAACAGGCTGATAAAAATCAGATTGTCCAAGCAATAATGAAAAAAGCAAACGGTTTATTATCAGAAGCTAGTGAAGAGTTAAAAAAAGCAGGAAAAGATGAAAAAAATAAAATTATTAAAGAATTAATAAGAAAGCTTTGGAGAGAAGAAAAAACGCGAAAAAGAGCGATTGAGGATTTAAAGGGTGTGCAGATTGAGTTGAATAAACAATATAAAATAATAGGAAGATCAACAATGGACGAAGAATTAATTAAAGAGCTTGACGATATTGAAAATGGATTGTTAAATAGTGAAAAGTTTGATAAAAAGACAACTCAATTGAACTTAGAAAAAATAAAAAAATATCAAAAATATGATTCCAATAGAATAAAAGAGTTTATTGAACACTATGAAATAGAATATATTTTAACAGATGAACTGATTAATTCCTTAAGAAACAATGGGGTAGATGAGGATGGGATAAAAAGATTAAAAGAGTCCTTAGAGAAAGAAGAAAGGCCTAAATATGAACCAATAGTAAAAAATTTAAAAAAATTATTGGTGTTACAGCAAAATTTAGAAAGAAAATTGGACGAGTTTGTTTATGGAAGGAAATCGGGCGTCGATCTGCCAGAAGAATTAAAAAATCATATTAGCCACAAAGTTTTTGAAAAATATGAGGAGATAGTTAATTTGGCTAATAGAAGCAAGCGAGAATTAAAAGAGCTTTACGGCAATCAGAAAGAAGCTAGCGATGAAGAAATTGAAAAAATTTCTGATAAAATTTTAGCTAAAGCAAATCAGATTTTAAATAATTTTTCCCAGAGAATAATTGAAGGGGAGGAAATTGATGAGGCGGAGATAATAAAAGAATTGGAAGAATATAAGGCCGAGGCCATAGTTTTTGCTTCAATTTTTCAGACCGCCTATAAAAAAGAAAGGCTATCCTTTGGTGAATTAAGAGGAGTTGAGTATCAAATAAAAAATTCAATCGTCCTAGGTGATGAAGAAAAAGAAATGATTGAAAAAGTTGTAAAATATAATTATCCTAAAAAGAAACAGCAGGCAGATATATTGGAAAAAATTAAAAAATCGTTTAATAGTAAAGATACTAATTGGCATTTATTAACCAGACAAGAGGGAGGAGAAGAGACATTAATTGCCTGTATTCGTTTTGATGAAATTGACGACAATAACGTTTATGCCGCTACTTTTAACGTTGGCATTGCCTATCGGGGTTCAAGTTTAGGAGAAGCGATGTTTGACCGCGTAATGACCGAAGTAGCCGAAGAAAAAAGAATTAAAGCTATAGCCGAAGTTGGCAAAGAAGTAACTAATTTCTATATTAATAAAGGTGGGTTTAATGTTGCGGGAACAGAAGAAAACAAAAAAACCGGCATTGATTATTACAAGATAGAAAGATATGATCCAGAAAATGAATTCTACGGCTCAAAAAAGGTAGTAGTAGAAGAAAAATTATTAGCTTATTATAATCCTAAAGCAAAAATTAGTGATTTAATTAAGTTTCAAAGATATATTTTAGTAAAAAAAGAAGACAAGGATAAAACCGAAAATTTAGATAATATAAGATTAATATTACAAAATGAATATGTGATGACCAGAATAATCAGCAATAAGAACAAGAAAGATAATTTTTTTGTTTTTGAAAAGAAGCTGGCCGCACAGGAGGGGATTAGAGCCGAAGCGGCTTAATTGGCGCTCCAGATTGAATCAAATAAAGCTTTGTGCATAGAATAGATGTTGGGGTCTTCAATTAGGGTACTAAATAAATTATCTTTAGTCATAGTGATATAAGCGATTTTATTGTCATATATATGGATGCTGGTAGAAAAGGGCGTAATTTTTAATTTAATAAGCTTAACATCGGTTGTGTCTGGGACATTTTTAAAATGTCCTCGGGCATATTCCGAGTCTAAGGCTAAAAGCCTTTTTTTAATGCCCAATTTATTTCTTTTGGCAACATATTTTTTATTTACTTCTTTTAAATATTTTTCCACCGCTTCAACATCGGCAATAGTCAATATTTCCGTCTTTGACGACAGGGTATTTTTTAACACTTCCCAGACTCCCTCTTCTCCCTCAAAAAACCTTACTCCCGGCTTATTGTTAGTTAAGTTATAAAGCGAGGTTAGGGCAGGCAGATTTTCAATAAATTGCTGGCGGCTGCTTTTAATATTTTTTTCCTGGTTTGAAAATAAATTTTCCAGTTTTGAAGGATGCTCGGCTTTAAAGCGACTGACCATATTTTCATCATCTCTTTTTTCCACTAATTTTAATCCGATTAATTCTTCCAGGCCCTTGTAAACCACTCCGCGGGGCCTTTTTATTTTTAAGGCCAAATCACTGGCTTTAAATTCTCCGTTAGCCAGTAAATAATTATAAATTTCAGTTTGCACGCCGGTTAAACCGGCTTTTTTTAATATTTCGTTCATATTCAATGTAAGTTAATGATTTTTAAATCGTTAGTGAACCATTAATTCGAATCCGCTGTATGGAATTAAGCCCGCTCAGCTGAATGCGAATGCTGCAAATATTATTTTTTAAAAATTAGATTTGTAGCTATTTGCGGCGTTTGAATATCATTCGTAGATTTGGATTATATTTACATTATAGCATATCCATATATTTTGTCAAGTTTTAAGATGACAATATTTACGAATAAATTAGTTAATTTTTTACCATTTGTAAGGTTAAAAAATTAAATTCAATAAAAAAGTGTATTAAATACTATTGACAATATTGTCAAGCTATGTTATACTGATATGTCAAACTAAAAAAACAACTATTTGTCAAGTTTGAAACAAAGGTACATTTAATTAATTCAAATAAAATAAACTTTTATCCAGCCTTAACTAGAGTGATGAATCTACCTTGGAGAGAGTTAAAAAGGTGGAAACATCCAGTTAACAAGGAATAAATAAGTTTATATCAGCTAATAGTTAGCGGTGATTGCCTTGTTTCCAGCGAGAGAGGAAACGAGACAATTCCGGTAATTAAGCAGCAAGAACTTTAAAATTAAATAAAAAATGGAAATCCACTTAATTGGGTTAGAGAGAGCCATTTATAAAAATAATACTTTAAGTCTATAAAAAGGTGATGAGTATTGTGGCGATCTCTAATTAAAACGAACGCTACAATGTTTATTACCTTTTTTTGGTTATCCCGCTTAAGCGGGAGGGCACATGCGAATTAGAGATTAAGTAGTGAGAATAATGGAGGGGAGAGAGAAAAAAATAAACCTTTAAGGGTTTAATAACTGGAGCCAGGGTAGTCATTCCCTAATATCCGGCTATTAAAAAATTAATTAATGCTATTAACAGAGAAACAGCAATTATAAATCGCTCTAAAAAATAGCAACTCAATATCTCCTTCATCATTTTCTCTATTTTTCAAATAAGTAAAAGAAAAAGGAGAGAGAAGTTCTTTTGAAAAATAATAATTACAAAAATACTAGAAGCGATTGTTAGACAATAAGAAATAAAAAATAAGCTAATCCATGCTTGTAGCTTACTTTCTTGTTATGCTATCCGCTTCAGTTCGTTCTCTGTTATTCGCTTCGCGAAGCCGCGCTACAAATGCGGCACATGCGAATTAATGCGATCTACAACAGGGAGGTGGAATTTAGATTATTTAACTAAAGTTAAACAATTGAATTTTAAAGTAATCGTTTTACGAACCGGTTATTTAAAATGCTATTTAGTAGGTTATAGCTTGATTGTCTCGTGGAGAGAGGATAAACAAGCTTGCTGAAAAATAATTCTGCCGCCAGATGTTCTAATAAGAAGATCTGCTATATGTAAGGACCTAAACCCGTCTTGCATATAGAAATTTTCTTGTTAAGAGAGAATCCGCCAATTTGGCCTTGCGGCAGGGCGGAACAAAATAAAAAACCTTATTTAAAGGGTTTTGAAAAAAAATAATAAGATTATATAAATTATTTAAATTGTTCTTTGGAAATTTTTGATTGTTTTATTATAGCCAGCAAAGTGCCGATCGGGATCGGATTATTTTTTCCGTGCAGAGGAATCGGAACAATTATATTAGAGTCGGGATGCTTATAAATATGATGACTGCCTTTCTGCCGGGACAGAATAAAACCGTTGGCTTCTAGAATTTTAATTAGTTTTTTAGCAGTTATGGGGCGCATAAGTTATTTTTGCTTTAGAGGGAGCAACAGCCTGAACTTCATCAATTATAGGACGAGAAGTAGAAGCTGGAATTTTTTCTCCTTGCGCGACTAACTCTTCAAGCCATAATTCCAGAATTTCTTGAGCTTTAGCTTTGGCCTCTTCAAAAGTGCGCCCAAAAGTAACACAGCCGGGAAATTGCGGAAAAAAAACATTATAACCGCCTTCTTGAGCCGGTTCAAAAACAGTTGGATATTGCAATATTTTTTTTCTAATTTTTGCCATAAATTTATTTAGTTACATTTTAATTTTATATAAAAAAAAGCGGTTTGTCAAGGAAAAAAAATAATTTAACTCGTGTATCAAGATTATTTTTAAATTAATTTGAAAATAAGAATTGATCTGCGAAGTCGCGAAGTTTGATAAGAGCTTAAGGGATAAGCAGAAGTACTTTGACAATTCAAATAA
>CAYMCJ010000032.1:0-12032 GCA_964388985.1 uncultured Gammaproteobacteria bacterium
TTTTGGCTTTGGTTGGCGATTCAACGATTATTAAGTCCATATTAAATGTTTAAATTATTTTGCTACACTGTAAATGGTGATAATTTCTAATTTCTAATTCACCTAATTTCTAATAAAATTCCAAATGTTTAATAACTAAATTTAAAACAGTTTATTATTAGATATTTTAAATTTAAGCATTTTATTAGAAATTAGAAATTGTAATTTAGAAATTAAGCGCCTTAGCGCGCTAACACATACTGCATTCCTCCTAAATTTTTTACCATTCCTTTCATCTCCATAATAGTCAGTGTACTATTAATTGTGGATGTGTCAAGTTTTGTTAAACGTACGACTTCATCAATATGAATTGGTTCATGGGACAGCTGGGCAATAATTTTTTCTTCTTGGGCTGACTCGGGAATTATTTTTTTATTGTCAATATAGGCGGTAATTTGGGCCAAATCAAGGGTTTCAATAATATCTTGGGCGGCGGTTGTCGGCTTAGCCCCCATTTTAATAAGTTTGTTCGGACCAACGGAAGCGGGTGAAAATATATTGCCCGGCACCGCGAAAACTTCGCGGTTTTGCTCAAGAGAATGCATGGCCGTAATCAGGGCGCCGGATTTTTCTCCGGCCTCAACCACTAAAGTTCCAAGAGACAAACCGGATATTACGCGGTTTCTTTGCGGGAAATTATGTCTTAATGGTTGCGTGCCCGGAGGAAATTCGGAAATAACGCCGCCGTTGCTACCTATTATTTTATCGGCCAAATATCTGTTGGCTGAGGGGTAAAGGCTTTGTCTATCCAGGCCCGACCCCAAAACCGCGATTGTTTTTCCGCCCATATCCAGAGCCGTCAGGTGGGCCAAAGTATCTATGCCTAAGGCCAGACCGCTTACAATGGTTAGTTTGTTTTGCGCCAAATCCCTGACAATCCTTTCGGTCGCTTGCTGGCCGTAGCCCGTACATTTTCTTGTGCCCACGACCGCTAGCCTGAATTCATCATTTAAATCAAGTTTTCCCTTGTAATACAATAACGGCGGCGGATTATAGATTTCTTTTAAAAGTTTTGGATAAATTTTGCTGTTAATAGTGGCTATTTTTATGTTTTCTTTGTCTAAATCGGCAATAATCTGTTCTAGATTGATTTTAACTCTGGCGGAGATGAATTCTGCCGCGATATTTTCTTCAATTCCGGCGTTTTTAAATTCTTTCAATGAGGCAGTGAAGGCGTTTTTTAAATTTAAATCAGTCCGGGAAAAATATTTTATTATTTTTTTAAATCTGGCCGGACCAAATTTTGGGAAATGATTTAGCCCAATCCAGTATTTTAATTCTTCCATAAGATTTTTTTAAATATGAATTTTATTTACTGTTTAAATATTATACACGACCTTGATTTTTATTTCAATTTATGTTAAGATTATAGTGTTTTTAGTTAACCATAACTTATAATTTATAATTTACAATCTATATTAATTATTTAAACCGGAGTTGTAAATTATAATTTGTAAGTTATTTTAATATTTTAACTAAGATTATGTCCGGGCATTCAAAATGGGCGACAATTAAAAGAGCCAAAGCTGTAACCGACGCCAGGCGCGGGGCGGTATTTACTAAATTGGGAAATTTAATTACGATTGCGGCCAGAGAAAAGGGCGGAGACCCCGATGTTAATTTTAGTTTGCGCATGGCCATAGATAAAGCCAAACAGACCAATATGCCGAAAGACAATATTGAGCGCGCCATTAAGCGAGGCGCCGGCGAATTGGGCGGCGGACAAATCGAGGAATTGATATATGAAGGTTTTGGTCCGGCCAATTCGCAGTTTATTGTCAAATGCTTGACTGACAATAAAAATCGTAGCGCCGCCAATGTGAGGCATATATTTACGAAAGGCGGAGGCTCGCTGGGGGCGGTGGCCTGGAATTTTGAAAAAAAAGGAGTGGTTAGGATTGCCGATTGCCGATTGCCGATTGCCGATTTTGAATTAGAGTTAATTGATGTTGGGGCGGATGATATTAAAAAAGAAGAAGAAGGGATTACTATTTATACAAAAGTGGAAGATTTACAGCCGGTGAAAAAATTTTTAGATGAGAAAGAAATAAAAACCGAGTCGGCGGAAATTGAATACGTTGCCAAAGAGGAGGTTGGGGTTGACGAGGCGGACAAGGAAAGAATTGAAAAATTTGTTGAAGAATTGGAAAACTGCGAAGACATGTCTGATTATTATACGAATGTAATTGGATATTAGGAATAAATTGAATTTCTAATTCCTAATTCACCTAATTTCTAATAAAATGCCAAATGATAAAATGTCTAAAAAGTATGATTTGGAAGAAAGAACAGCAAAATTTGGTGAAGAAATAATTGTTTTATGTAAAAAATTATCAAGAAATGATATTACATATAGAATTATTTTACAACTTGTTGGAGCGGGAGCTGGAGCAGGTTCTAATTATTGTGAAGCGGATTGTGCTGAAAGTAATAAAGATTTTATTCATAAAATGGCAATTGCCAACAAAGAAGCTAAAGAATCAAAACATTTTTTGCGTATGACAAGTAAAGCATGCCCAGAATTTGCTTTTCTTGCTCGTAAACTTTGGAAAGAAGGGCATGAACTAAATTTAATATTTACTACGATTATTAAAAAAGCAAAAATGAAAATAAAATAACATTTAGATTTAGGCCTTAATAATTTTATTAGAAATTAGAAATTAGGTGAATTAGGAATTTTAAATGATTGCAATATTTTAATAATAGTTTTATAAAATGACTCAAATAGCTAATACAATAATTCTCGGTATTGATCCCGGCATTGCCGATACCGGTTATGGGGTTATTAAAAAAAACAGGTCTGACAACCTGGTTTGTATTACTTATGGTTCAATCAAAACTTTGGCCGGCTTGGCGATGCCCAACAGATTATCCATAATAAACGAAGAATTAACAAAAATAATAAAAAAATATAAACCAAAGTTAATTGCGGTGGAGCAATTATTTTTTTGTAAGAACGTGAAAACCGCTCTGATGGTCGGTCAGGCCAGGGGAGTAATTTTATTAACCGGCGAGCAGAATAAAATTCCCATGGTTGAATTTACGCCCCTGCAGGTTAAGCAGGCGGTAGCGGCTTATGGGCAGGCCGGCAAAATGCAGGTGCAGAAAATGGTAAAAATATTACTTAATTTAGATAAATTGCCAAGGCCGGACGATGCGGCCGATGCTTTGGCCGTAGCGATTTGCGCCGCTAATAATAACCAAAATTTAAAATAACTTATAACTTATAACCGATAACACAAGGCAGTTGCTCGTGAATATGGGTTATGAGTTATTGGTTATAAGTTTATAGAGGTGATTTGTAATATTATGTCTAAAAAATTAAAAATAGTTTCAATATCCTCTGAAGTGGCTCCGTTTTCCAAAACCGGGGGTTTGGGCGATGTGGCTCGCAGTTTGCCCAAAGCGATTAAAAGATTAGGTCATGAAGTCATGGTTATTACTCCTTTTTATGGTCAGATAATTAACAAAAAGAAGTATGGCTTAAAATTAATTTATAAAGACGTTGAAGTGTATCTTAATTCGCGCGAAACAGTTCATATTAATTACTGGAGAAGTTATTTAATGAAAGGTTTGCCGGTTTATTTTATTGAAAATAAAAAATATTTTTCTCAGCGCAAAAAATTATACGGGTCCAGCCACGAAAACGCCCGTTTTTTAATTTTTGATGTTGCTTCCTTGAAATTAATTTCCTTGCTTAAGTTTGAAGCCGATATAGTTCATTGTCATGATTGGCAAACCGGTTTAATCCCGTTTTATTTAAAAACCGATTTTCGTTATTCTAAGACTTTGCGGAAAGCCAAAACTGTTTTTACCATCCATAATTTAGTTTTTCAGTTTGGCCAAAATTGGTGGCAAGCGCCGCTCAAGAAAAAGGATTATGGCCGCAAAAGAATTCCCCATATAGCTGATCCCAATATTGAATATATTAATTTTGCCAAACGGGCAATTTTAAAAGCGGACGTTATCAGTACGGTCAGTGAGCAATATCGGGAAGAAATTATGACAAAAAAATTTGGCCAGGATTTGCACCGCATATTAAAAAATCGCGAGGACAGGTTGTTCGGCATCATAAATGGCATTGATTACAAAGCTTATAATCCGGCCAATGATGCGGGTTTGTTTAAAAATTATGATTATCGGAAAATCCATAGAAAAAAATTAAACAAAGAATATCTGCAAAAATTGTTGAATTTTCCGATTGATAGGGATATACCGGTTATTGGTTTGACCTCAAGGGTTACTTTTCAGAAAGGTTTTGAATTGATAATTCGGCTGCTTGAGCATCTGACGCGGTTGGATGTTCAGATTGTAATTGTGGGCGATGGTGATAAGATATATATAGATGAATTAAAAAAATATCATAAAAAGAATCCCAAAAAGATGATTTGGCTGCCCTTTAAGGATTATGAAAAATTTGAAACTTTAATTTACGCCGGGGCCGATATTTTTTTACTGCCTTCGCACCATGAACCTTGCGGCATTAATCAGTTAATCGCTATGCGTTATGGCTGCATTCCGGTTGTCAGGCGTGTGGGCGGGCTGTATGATACGGTAATTAACTTTGACCCCAGAAAAAACAAAGGCAGCGGCTTTAGTTTTAGCCGGTTTGATGTTTTTCCTCTTTATGGCGCCATAATAAGGGCCTTGGAAACCTATCGGCATAGAAAAATTTGGCGGGATTTAATGGTGCGGGCAATGCGCGAATCAAACTCTTGGGAAATTCCGGCTAAAAAGTATGTATCCTTATATAGAAATGCGATGAGGCTTAAAAATGGGAGTGGAAACGGAAAAAAGAGCGGGAAGAAAAAAACCGGTAAATTATAAAATTAATTTAATATATGAAAAAAGATATTAATAATAGATTAATTTGGATAAATTTTCTGCATTTTTATCAGCCGGCCAATGCCGACGGCCACATTATTAAAGAGGCGACCGAGATGAGCTATTGGCGGATAATTAGAGCTCTGGAAGAAAACCTAGATATTAAATTTACCCTAAATATTACCGGTTGCCTTATTTTGCGCTGGGAAGAATTAAAATATTTTGATTTAATAAAAAGAATAAAAGAGTTGGTTGGAAGGGGCCAAATTGAATTAACCGGTTCAGCCGCTTATCATCCGATTTTGCCGTTAATTCCGGAAAAGGAAGCTTTAACCCAGATAAAAGAAAACAAAGATATATTAGAGCATTTTTTTGGAAAAAATATAAAATTAAAAGGTTTTTTTCTGCCGGAGATGGCTTATAGTTCAAAAGTGGCCAAATTAATAAAAGAACAAGGCTATGATTGGCTGATTCTGGATGAAATTATTTGCCTTGGCGAGTTGGGGAAAGTTGATTTTTCAAAAATATATCAGGACAGCTCCAGCGGCCTTAAAATTGTTTTCCGTTCGCGGAAATTTTCCAAATGTTATGTGCCGGATTTATTAAATGAGGAAATCAAAAAAATTGATTTAAAAAATCCTTATATTACGGCCACTGACGCGGAATTATACGGCTTAAGGCACAACGACCCAACGGCGGAGTTTGAAAAATTACTTAAAAATAAGAGTTTAGAAACTTTTAAAATTTCCGAGTTTATTGACAATCATAAACAAATAAAAAAAATTAAGCCTCTTTCCGGCAGCTGGGAGACAACCGCCAAGGAATTAAAACAAAAGAAGCCTTTTGCCCTGTGGCATGACAAAAATAATAAAATTCAGCAAAAATTGTGGAAATTGGCTAATTTAGCTTACGACACGGTTGAATATTATAAGAAGGATAGTAATTACGGTTGGGCGCGTTGGCATCTGGTACGCGGCTTGTCCAGTTGCACTTTTTGGTGGGCCAGCGCTAAAGACTTTCGTTTATTCGGGTCAATTTCCTGGAGTCCGGATGAAATTGAAAGAGGTATAAACGAATTTATTAGGGCGATCCGCGCCCTTGATGACGCTACCACCCGCTTAGCTAAAATAAAAGCTGAAAAATTAAATATCAAAATAAAGCAAATGGTTTGGGATAAACATTGGAAGTATTACTGGAAAAAATAATCTACGAATTACAAATTTTTACGAATATACAAATGATATATTATTTACCTATTTACAATATTACAATTATTTACTTTTTTATATATTCTTGAATTTATATATAAATAACTTATTGTAAATAGTGGTAAATTATTATAATTAAATAATTCGTATATTCGTAAAAATTTGTAATTCGTAGGGAAGCAATTCGTAGGAGTTATATGAATAAAATTTTACATCTTTTTGATGAACAATATGTTTTGGATTTGTTTAAGAAAAAGTTATTGCCGAAATATCCGTCTTTTCGGGCAATAAAGAAAATTAAAATAATACCGATTAAAAAAAATATCTGGGATTATACCTACCATGTAGTAATTAAATTTGAAACAAAATTTATAACTAAAGATAACAAAATTAAACAGTTGCCCATTTATTGTTCGGCTCATAGCGATGAGCCCAGGAAAAATGTTTATTCCGGGCTAAAATTTCTCTGGGGCAATAGCTTTAATAAAGGTTATCTTTCCATCCCTCACCCCTTGTTTTATTCAAATTATTTTAAAGCTACTTTTTATCGGGGCGTGGCCGGGAAAAATTTATATAAATTTATAAGGGAAAAAAATTTTAAAGAGATTGAAACTATTTTGCCAAAAGCCGCCGCTTGGTTTTATAAGCTGCATGGTTTGCCGGTCGCCGAAGCTAAAAATTTTAATCAGGCCAACAGCCGAATAAAAACCGTAATTCCGGGGAAAGAGTATATTCTAAAAAAAATTAAAAATAATTATCCCGAATTTTATAATTTTTACTGTCAGGCTTATGATATTTTTATTAAGCGGGAAGAGAGTTTTTTGGCCGATAAGAAAAATCGTTGGCTTATCCATGGCGACGCTCATCCGGAAAATGTTATAAAGATGAGCAAACATAAATTAGCGGTAATTGACTTTACCGATCTTTGTTTAGCCGACTATGCTCGGGATTTGGGTTGCTTTCTGCAGCAGCTTGAATATATGGCGAACAGAAAAATTAATAATCCCAAATATACAAAAAAAATTAAAAAAATATTTTTGGAAAATTATTTGGAAAATGCTAAAATAAAATTAGATGATAATTTAAAAGAAAGAATTAATAACTATTATAATTGGACCGCTGTTAGAACAACTACTTTTTTTCTTTTCCAGAAGCCGACCCAGCCGGAAATGGCGCGGGAACTTATTGACCAAATTAAAAAGAATTTAAATATAAATTAATTTAAACCCTCTTAACTCCTTTTAATTTTTTTCAGCCTTATGCTTATAGACCTGCAGCTTCATTCAATTTATTCTGACGGAAATTTAACGCCTACTCAATTGGCTAAATTTATTGCCGGCCAGAGAGTAAAAATTGCGGCTTTAACTGACCATAATACTGTCGGCGGCCTTGATGAATTCAGGCGGGCTTGCCGGAAATATAGAATTAAGCCCATAACCGGCCTTGAGCTGTATGTAAATTTTGCCGCCAGAAGAATGAATTTGCTTTGGTTTAATTTTGATGATAAAAATCCAGAATTGCATAATATTTTGCGCCAAAGCCAGATTAGAAGAAGAAATCAGGTAAGAACGATTTTAAAAAAATTAGTCCAACAAGGTTTTAAAATCAAGGTAAATAAAATATTGGATAAATATACTCATTATACGCCGATTAATCATATTGTTAGAGATATTTATTCAATTCCTTTTAATCAAAAGAAAATCAAAAGTGATTTAAAAATTAAGAACCCTCGGGAAAATGAAATAATTATTAAATATTTTAAGAATGAAAAAATCGGCGTTTTAAGGGAAAGCTATGTTAATATAAATAGAATTTTAAAATTAAGAAAAAGAATCGGTGGCCAGTTAATTTTGAATCATCCAGCCAAGTATACTTATATCAGGAGAAAAAATTGGGAGGATTTAAAAAAAATCGGGCTGGACGGAGTTGAAGTATTGTCCCCTCATCATTCTATCGGCGCCGTAATGTACGCTCAACACTTGGCGCGGGAGTTGAATTTTATAGCCACCGGTGGCTCGGATTTCCATCGTTTTGAAGGCGGCGGCGAGCCCTTGCAGAGCGCTTTTGATTATTTTGAAATAGACTCAAAATATTTAAGAAGAATAAAGGAAATTATCGGTTGATAATATTGGAATCTGCGCATTTTGGCATTAATTGTAGGAAGGCAAGACTTTGTGTTCTTGCACAAAATTTTGCTAAAAGAAAAATAAGAATAAGAAGAAAAATAAGAATTACCCGGCGCACGGCTTTAAACCATTTTTTTTATTCTTATTTTTCTTATTTTTCCTTTTATTTTTTTAATTTATGCACCATTTAATTTTTGAAGGTCCTGAACTGGCGGGAAAAAGCTGGTTGATGTCGGAAATCTATAACGCCCTGGAGCCGAAATACAATAAAAGCCGGGTCCTGCTTGACGGTTGTCATTGGCTTAACTGTGATTTGGGAATATTTGGAGGTTTATACGGAAAAAAATTTATTGAAAATTATTTGCCCATATTTAAACTGCTGAATAATGAAAATATACTGGTGGAAAAATTTCATCTGGCCGATATAGTCAACCGGCGGCTTTATCAAAATAAAAGTATAAACTATTCGGCTGTTGAAAAAAAATTAATAAAGTTTGATTTTAAAATTATTTTGGTGCTGCTGCCGGGGGAAGAAAGTATTATTAAAAAAAGAATTAAAGACCGTCTCGCCCTTTATCCGCATTATGAAAGAATACTGCATCCGCCCGGCTGGTATTTAAAGCAGCAAAAAGAGTATCTAAGAGAAATTAAAAAAACCAGGTTGCCCTATCTGGCTATTCGGACAGATGTTTTGCCTGACAGCCGGTTATCAAAAAAAATATTAGAATGGATAGGAGAATAAAATTATGCCCAGTGATTTAATTAAACAAGCCTATAAAAAATCAATTGAGCTGCTTATAAGAAATTCGTCTTCAAGCGGTTTTTTGGCGGCTCGACCGAAAAGGACCAAATTAAATGTTCTGCTTCATTATGACTGGATTTTTGGGCGCGATGCCTCTATCTGCTCTTTGGGCGCGATTGCCAGCGGGCAGAAGGAATTAATAAAAACCGCTCGGCGCACCCTTATAACTCTGGCCCGCCAGCAAACAAAGTCTGGGCAGATTCCCAATGCCGTGAATGAAAATGAAACCAAAGTGGAATATTATTATTTGTCTTCTGTCGACGCTACCCTTTGGTGGCTGATTGCCATTAAATATTATCAGAAATACAGCCGGGACAAAAAAACCTATAAATTGCTTGAGCCCAGAGTTAATCGGGCTTTGAAGTGGCTTAACAGCCAAACCGGCGGGGAGACCAATTTGCTTGTCCAGAGTCAGGCTGGCGATTGGGCTGATTTAATGCCGGTTCACGGCCATGCTCTTTATTCAAACGCGCTCTGGTATTGGCTGCAGGATCTGTATAAGCTTAAAGGTCGGGATATGACCATGGCTGGAATAAGAGCTGTTTTTTATCCTTTTAAGCGCCAGACCGGTTCAATTTTTTATAAAAAGAATTTTCTTTATCCGCGTTTAAGAGATTTTATTAGAAAAAGAATCAAAACGACCGATTATTATTTAAGCTATGTTTCCACCTATACGGCTGGCCGGCACTGCGACGTTTACGGAAATATTTTAGCTTTAATGTTGGGTTTGCCCGACGCTAAATTAAAGAAAAAAATTTTAAATTATTTTTTAAAGCAGAAAATTAGCGTTCCCTACCCGGTAAGAGTATTGGATAACCCGATTTTAAAAAGTGAAAGAGAATGGAACGAGGTTATGGAACATTATGATAAAAACAGACCCTGGCATTACCATAATGCTGGTATCTGGCCATATGTCGGCGGCTTCTGGGTAATTATGCTTTATAAAATCGGGCAGAAAAAGATAGCCAAAATTGAATTGGGAAAACTGGCTTTAGTTAATAAGGTTAATAATTGGCAGTTTAATGAGTGGTTTAACGGCCAAACTGGCCAGTCGCAGGGAATGCCGGGCCAGTCCTGGAACGCGGCTATGTTTATATTAGCTTATCATTGTTTAAAAGGCGATTTTAAATTATGAGAAATAAGGAAATAAAAATTTTAATGGCCTCGGCCGAAGCGGCTCCGTTTGCCAAGGTTGGGGGTCTGGCTGATATAGTCGGCAGCCTGCCGGGAGCTTTGAAAAAATTGGGCTGTGATGTCAGGGTTATTATACCCCTATATGGTTCGGTTGATAGAAAAAAATATAAGCTAAAAAAAACATTTTCCAATGTTTTAATTTTAACCAACGGCCGGATCGTTAAAGTAAATTTATGGCAAACCAATTATCATGAGGTTAAATTTTATTTTATTGATTATAAAAAATATTTTGGCAATAAAAAAGTGTATTTTGGTAATAATGCTGAGCGCTTTTTATTTTTTTCTTCTGTTTGTTTGCGGATTTTACCGGTTATAAAATTTAAGCCCGACATAATCCATTGTCATGATTTTCATACCGCCATGATAACCGATTTAATTAAAGCCCGTAATTTAAGTTATAAAACCCTTTATACAATTCATAATTTAAATTATCAGGGCAAGTCGGAGATAGAAGTTTTGTCATCCGGAAATTTGGCGGTTGATTCCCTGGAATCTTTAACCAAAGACGCTCAGGATAATGATATTAATTTTATGACCCAGGGAATAATAAATGCTGGCTTGGTAAATACGGTTAGTCCGACTTATTCCAAAGAGATGGCCACTTCCGTATACGGCGCCGGGCTGGAAAAAATTATTAAACAAAACCAGAGTAAAATTTCTGGTATTTTAAACGGCCTTGACGTGGATTTTTTTAATCCCGCGGCTGATAGAAATATAAAATATAAATATTCAATTAAAACCTTAAACAATAAAATAAAGAATAAACTTTATTTACAGAAATTATTGGGTTTGCCGGCTGATAAAAATATTGCTCTGGTTGGTTTTATTTCCCGCTTGGCCTGGCAAAAGGGGATAGAGTTAATTGCCGAAGATTTAATAGAAGATTCTAATTGTCAGTTTATTTTTTTGGGAACCGGGCAAAAGAATTATGAAAGTTATTTGAAAAAACTGGGCAGAAAATATCCGGATAAAGTTAGCGCCCGAATTGAGTTTGATATAAAATTAGCGCAGATGATTTACGCCGGTTCGGATATATTTTTAATGCCTTCCCGGTTTGAGCCCTGCGGCTTGGGGCAGATGATAGCCATGCGTTATGGAGCGGTGCCGATAGTGCGGGCAACTGGGGGATTAGAAGATACGGTTGATGAAAAAGTCGGTTTTAGCTTTATTGATTTTTCCCCCGAAAAATTATTTCAGGCGCTAAAGAAAGCTTTGAATATATATTATAGTAAACCGAAGAAATGGCAGAAAATTCAGAAAAATGGAATGAAAAGAGATTTTTCCTGGAATAAGTCAGCCAAAGAATATCTAAAATTATACAGTAAATTAGCGGTTAAATAATTAAGTTGCCGCAGTTCTCCGAAGCGTCGGAAAGACTGCGATGCGGTGGTTATATCTTACGTAGGGTGGATTATGGCCTTACGTAAGGGCAAAAAGAGCGTTTAATAACAGCTCTTTTATTTTTTATCCACAGACTTTATAAATTATTAAGATGTTATTAACTCTTTATTAAAGTATTAATATTTTTTATTTAATATAAGCTAATTTTTTTTTAAAGAATAATTATTTTTTTTGTAGTATAATATAAATAAGATAGGTTTTATTTGGGTCTTTTAACCCTTTATCAAAAAGGAGGAGGTTATTATGAGCTATAAAGAAGCCAGCGAAGCTCTTTCGTTTTCAAAATTGTTTCAAAAATCTTCTCCAAAAGAAAGAGAGGAGGCCATAAATTACCTCCTAAAAAGATGGGGGGAGAGAGAGTCTTAATTGACTCGTTAAAAAATTCACAAAGCGTTATTCTTTATTAATTGAATAATGCTTTTTTATAATTAATAAATA
>CAYMCJ010000033.1:0-11983 GCA_964388985.1 uncultured Gammaproteobacteria bacterium
AATTAACCCCATTATATGTATTTCCGGCGTAAAAATTAATAAAATTTTTACTAACAATAAGAATAATCCTACTACTATAATGCAAAATACAACCACGGCCAGCGTAAAAATTAATTTAAAAAGTAATTCCATAGATATAAAAAATAAAATTTAAGACAAAATAGGTATCCTAAGTACCTTTAATGCAAAAAATTTTTTAAATTGATTTCAATAAAACTATTTAGCTATAACTCAAATTGATTTATACTTATATAATGATTATAGCTGAAAAAATAATAAAATTAAAATAAATATTACAATACCTCTTAATCAAAATAATTTTTATACTCTTTGCTTTTTGCCTTCGCTCCCCTTTCCTACAATTTTTTAGCTAATTTTAGCTATTTTTAATAAAATTTAACTAAAATTAGCGATAATATATCATATCACCATACCTTAAATCTATATAATCCTTTTTTTTAAATTCATCTTTTAATTTCTCATCTTTTACAATCAATAATTTTTTAATTTGTTTATTTATATCCTCATTGATATTAAAATAAACCATTGGTCCGGCCTGAACTTGGGCCTTAACAGTGTCAATCTCATCATCAATAATAAATCTTTCAGAAATTAAATCTTCTAACAGCAAAAATTCATCAAATAAACTCTTTATATAAATAAAATATTTATTATCAATTTCAACTTTATCATATTTTATATTATTATAACTGATTATACTATCCCCTCCCCGGTATGATATCAGGGGATATTTTTTTTCTGTTATATCCAGGGGATTCACCTCATTAATAATATATCCGTCAGAATCAATATAATAATATTTTTCGTTATAATTAAAAATATAAGCGTATGATTTTTCTTGTATATCAATAATTAAAGAATTGGGTAATTTTTTATCAATTACTAAATTTGAAAAACAATATTTACTGTTCAGGCTGTCTTTCAAAAGTTTTTTATTAAATAAAAATAAATTTTTTTGCGGCAAAATAAATAATCGCTTATTATTAATCTGTTCTAAAACTATATCTTCTATCTCCCTGTCGGAAATTTTAGATAACCCCTTTATTTCAATATTTTTAATATTAAAAATATTGAAAAAACAAAAAAACCAAACTAAAAAAGAAATAATCAACAACAGCAGGACAAAAAATAATTTTCCACCCCCGGGGAATTTAAATAATTTAATCTTTCTCTTTGGTTTCTTTCTGAAAAACGGATTTTCGTATTTTTTATTACCATAATCAAATCTATTTTTTCTTTTCCTTCTCCAAAACATAATCTTTTATTATTAAACTAACTAATTTTGAATTTAAGTGATGCGCGCCGAAACGATTAACCGTATATTCTTTTATAATATTATTATATTTTACAATAATTTTTTGGCCCGATTTTTTCTGTTCAGTTTTAATCACTTGCCAATCCGTTCCCTTATCAATTCCAAAAAAGACAATTTCAGCCAAGGCGTATTTTGATATTTCCCTTACCTTAATATTGCCGTGATTCATTATAACCAAACCATTTCTTTTTGTTTTTTTTACCAATATTTTATATTCCCCCGCTAACTCATCAATATCCGAAAAGCTTTCTAAATATCTTTGCGTAATGTCAGTAATTACCGAAATCTTTGGCTTTATAATTGACAATAAATACTTCATGTCCCCCGGGTCGGATATCCCCAATTCTAAAACCAAATAATCGGGAAAACGACGTTGCCAAATCGCTAAAAAGGCTCTAAAAATAATTGGCAACCATTTTTTATACGAACTATAACCGCTAGATAAATACAATATGGCTAAAGGCAAACCGATTTCAGTATTAAAATTTTTTGGATTAGCTCTAACATTAATTTTTTTATTTTTTAAAATTTTTACAATTTCCTGCTTTACAAATGTTTTATTGGTGCTACCGGCGACGGCGATTATTGTCGGCCGATGAATTAATAGCACTAATTTGGTAATATATTTTAAATAATATTGCAATAATTTTTTAAATAAATGCTTCATAAAATTTTGTTTATAAAAAATACTCTTCCAGCCGGTCAAAGGCTTTATTTATATCTTTTTCACTCCGGCCGAAACTCATTCTCACATGCCCTTCTCCGTTAGGACCGAAAGCAACCCCGGGCACAACCGCCACCTGAATTTTTTTAAGTAAATCAAACGCAAATTCAAATGAATCAACTTCATTCTGATTTTGTTTTATCCGACCCCCCTCCCCTCCTTTATTAAGCAGGCGCGGAAATACATAATAAGAACTTTCCGGCCGAACATAATTAAAAATATTTTTTAATTTATTCAGGCGCGTGCAGATTAAATCACGTCGGCTTTTATATTTATTATTGAATAATTCTATATCCCTCTCCCCCATTTCAAGCGCTCCCATAGCCGCATATTGGGATATGACCGGCGCGCAGGTAACCAAGCAGTCATGTACCTTTAAAATCTCTTTTACTATTGACTCGTCACTATGCAAATATCCAATTCTCCAACCGGTCATGGCGTAAGCCTTAGAAAAACCATATATCCTGATAATTCGCTTCCTTAATTCTTTAATTTCCGCTAATGAAAAAATATTTTCATTATTATAGGTAAAATCTTTATATACCTCATCGGAAATTAACAATAAATTGTATTTTTCAGCTAAATCAACCAACCCCAAAAGTTGCTCCTTTGTATATACTGTTCCGGTGGGATTATTGGGATTACAATAAAAAATCGCTTTGGTTTTTTTAGTTATTGCTTTTTCATATTTTTCTATCTCAAACGACCAGCCCCTGACCTCGTTTAAAGGAACAAAAACAGGCTCGCAGCCAGCCAGAGTAATAACCTCCCGATAAGAAGTATAGGTAGGCGCAGGAACGATAATTTCATCACCGGGATTTGTAATAGCTAAAATCGTAGCGGTAATTCCTTCAATCGTACCGGCGGTCACTATAATTTCTTTCTGCCAATCATAATACATATTATCCTTAGCTAAGGATATTTCTATCGATTCGCGCAATTCAGGCAGGCCCGGAGAAAGTGAATATTTTGCCACCACCCCCCTCTTTAAAGCGTTCTCAACCCGCCTTTTGATGCAACCCGGAGTATCAAAGCTTGGAATCCCCTGCGCTAAAGAAATAGAATCCGGATATTTAGCCGCCTCCAGTTCAATTTGCTTTATTACGCTCAATCTAAGATTTTTAACGCGTTCAAACATAAAAATACTACGAATTATCACCGCCTCGGCCACCGCATTCTGCGGGGTCACGCCAGAGGCGACGACGGGATCCCGCCCATAGTAAATATAATAAAGTGGCGGGACGAATTTATCACAAATATACAAATAATAGACTATTTACCTATTTACAATAAATTACAACTATTTACTTTATCACTTTATATCTTGTAATCTATTGCAACTTATTGTAAATAATGGTAAACAAAATAATTCGTGATATTCGCAATTATTTGTAATTTGTAGACATGGCGCCATTTATTAATTTATCTAAAAACTGGCTAAATTCAATACCGGCGGCCTTGGCGGCCTCCGGGACCAAGCTGGTTTTTGTCATACCCGGGATTGTATTTAATTCAATAAAATAAATCTTGTTATCATCGCGGCTCCAGATAAAATCAGCCCGCGCCAAATCCTTGCAACCAATTGCTTTAAAAATTTTTATGGCCAAATTCTGAATATTATTTTTAATTTTAGCGGGTATTTTTGCCGGACAAATATGCTGGCTACCGCCAGTTTGATACTTTGCCTTATAATCATAAAATTTGGAAATTTTAGGAATTATTTCTATTACTGGCAGGACTTGAGGATTATTTTTGCTGCCAATCACGGCAACGGTTAATTCCCGGCCCCCAATAAATTTTTCCAGCATAACTTCCGGGCCGTATCTAAAAGCTTTCTCTATTCCGCTTATCAATTCACTTTTTGTTTTGACAATAGAAATTCCAACCGATGAACCTAATTCTGTCGGCTTCACCACAATTGGTAGTAATAATTTTTTAATAATATCATCTAATTTATAACTATTATCTTTTGTTATTACAACATTATCCGCCACCGGCACGCCGACATTTTTAGCTATTATATTTGCCTTGGCTTTATTCATGGCCAGTGCCTGAGCCAGAACGCCGGAAAAAACATAAGGAACCCCCAACATATCAAGCATGCCCTGAATCCGGCCGTCTTCGCCAAAGGGACCGTGCAATAGCGGCAGCACAATATCAATTTTGACTCCACCGGTATCTCCTTCGGCATATCTAAACAAATCTCTTTTGCTATCATTAATAGTAACCAAACGCTGCGACTCTTCCGAACTAATAGCGTCTTCTTTACCTGCTTTTTTTCCATAAAGTTTTATATATCGAGAGCCCTTCTTCCCTATCAGCCAATTTCCTTTCTTGGTTATCGCAATCGGTATAATATTGTATTTATTTTTATCCAAAGCTTTAATCACGCTGTTAGCCGAAGCCAAAGAAACTTCATGTTCCCCTGACTGACTGCCAAATATTATTGCTAAATTAATTTTTTTTAACATACTTTTATTCTTCAAATTTTAAAAAATATTTTTTAGGTTTTTGTTCTGTTTTAAACACTTTTTTCCAGGCCGGATTAATATCTGAAATTCTCATTAACTTTCCCCTGTTAAAACACAAAGGATTTACAACCCTTGATTTGCAATATACCTCCACATCAAAATTTTCAGGGTTATTATTAATCTTTTTTTTGTTATGCATCCGGTCATAAAATAATTTTAATCTTTCATCAGCCGACAATTCTTTTTTAATTTTTTCCAATACCTGCGAATCAGTCGTATAAAGGTCATCTTTAGTAATATAACCTTTATTCAAGGCATATTTTAAACAATCCCCGGCTGTTCTAAACATTAAAGCGGTCCTTGAGCCGGCATAAAATTTACTATTTAAAATATTAAAATTATCAGCAAACTTTTGGGCAGTCTCAAAATTTTTAAAAATCCAACTATTATTATTCGCAACTAAATTATCTAGAAATAATTTAACCAGCCGGCTGTCCCCTGTCCCGTAAGTTAGGGTTTCCCTTAACGAGTAATCAATTCTATCAGCGCATAAATCAGGCAATTCTTTTTCTTTGAGCGGAAAATTAGCTTCTTCTAAAATATAATCCAAATCAATATTATATTTTTCCACTATTTTAGGAATTTCCGAATTTCTGACAAAATCAGAAAAAATATTATCCTGATGGTCATGCTTTTTTTCCGAACCTTCTTCCAGGATGTAATCAATGCTATGAGAAAAAACAGAATGGGAAACATCGTGAATAAGCCCAGCGACTTGCTCTTCCAGGTCGGCTCCAAATTTTTTTAAAAGAATCATTACCCCCAAAGAATGTTCAAAACGGGCATGGCCTGTGCCGGGAAAAAACGGCTCGGAATACCCTGCCTGGTCAATATCTTTTAATCTTTGCAGGGACGGAGAAGCAATTAATTCCAAAAGAATTTGCTCATTTATTTCAATCGGTCCGTAAACCCTGTCTTTATATATCATAATTAACTCTTATGTTTATTTCTTAAATATTCAACTACTCCTAAAGTTGATTTGTTGCCTTTTTGGGGCGGAAACCAATTTTGCCCGTCAAGCAAAGGATGGCCTTTATGCTTATTAAAAATTTTCTTTTCTTCCCGCTCCCAAATGGAAAAAATTTTATTGGCCTGAGATAAATCAATTTTTTGTTCATAATCAAGCAAGGTCCGGTTTAAATACAAAAATCCGTTGGGATATTTTTGGCTTATCCTTAAAGTTAATTCCCAGTCTTCCCAAAATTTTAAATTCTCATCCCAGCCGCCCAATTTTAATATTTCATCTCTTTTGTGGCAGATTGTATTCGTATCAATCATAATGCGCCGCTGCCATAATCGTTTGAAGTCAAAATATTTTTTGTGATTTGAAAATTCATCACGAATATTTTTTTCTTTTCCGTCTTTATCAACTAAAATTAAACGATAATTTTTTTTGCAAAATAATAATACCTTGGACGAATAATTTTTAAAACCTTTTAGCATTATTTCCAAATATTCTTTGTGCCACTCGTTATCACTGTCTAAATAAGCAATGTATTTTCCTTTAGCCTTTTTTAACCCGAAATTTCTTGCCTTGGCCGGACCGGAATTCTTTTTTAATTTAAAATAGCGAACTCTTGGATCGCTAAATTGCCTGACTAATTTTTCCGTATCATCGCTGGAACCGTCGTCAATAATTAAAATCTCAAAAAAGGGATATGTCTGCGCCAAAATTGATTGGATTGCCCGCCACAATATATAACATCTATTGTAAGTAGGAATTATAATGGAAAAAATCGGATTATTCATTAGCTGTTTGTAATTTTCTAAAATAATTTTTAATTTTAAATCTATAATTTCAATTGAATGATTAATTTTTAATTTTAAATATGAATCACCCTCCCAAATCATATTTTACATCACTCTCTAAATTAAATCATTAATAATTCAAAATTTATTTAAAATTTAAAATTAGAAATTTAAAATTATTTAGCCTCTACTTCCTCTTAATTTCCTTAATTTCCCCGGGCAGATATTTTCTTAAAACTTCCGGCACGACTACGCTGCCGTCCCTTTGCTGATTATTTTCTAAGATAGCAATTAAAAACCGCGGCGAAGCAATAGCGGTATTATTTAACATATGAACATATTTTTTCTGTCCGTCTTTGGTTTTATACTTAATATTCAAACGCCGGGCCTGCCACTCGCCTAAATTGGAAGAAGAATGGGTTTCACCGTAAGCGTTCCGGGCCGGCATCCATGATTCAATATCATACATGCGGTATTTTCCAGCTCCCATATCGCCGGTGCAAATTTCAAGCACCCGGTAAGGAATCTTTAAATCCTTGATTATCTCCTCGGCAATGGCGGTAATTTCCTGGTGAATTTTTTCCGATTCCTTATAATCATTTTTACATAATATAATTTGCTCTATCTTCATAAATTCATGAATACGGTAAACGCCGCGCGTATCTTTACCGTAACTGCCGACTTCATTACGGTAACATTGGGAAAAACCGCAATATTTTTTCGGCAATTCATCTTCTGACAAGAGTTCATCGCTATGATAAGCTAACATCGGCGGTTCGGCCGTACCAACTAAATATTTATCTTCTTTTTCATCACTGCCGTCGGCTAATTTTCCCGGGTTGGCAATCTTGTAAATATCCTCCTTGTCAAAAGGAAAATGACCGGAGCCATACATAACAAACTCGCGGACAATGGTCGGCGGAATAAAGGGCTGGTAGCCTTTAGCCGCCATTTTATGCAAAGCAAACATCATTAAGCCTAAATGCAAGAATACACCTTCATTCTTAAGAAAATAACCGCGATAACCCCCGACTTTTACTCCCCTTTTGGTGTCCAAAATATTTAATTTCTCCCCCAGACTGATATGGTCTTCTATTTTAAAATCAAATTTCGGCAATTTGCCCCATTTCCTGATTTCTTTATTGCCGCCCTCGTCCGGGCCGATTGGCGACTCTTTTGAAGGAATTGTCGGCGTAAGCCACATTAAATTATCGTATTTTTCTTTAATTTTTTTAAACCGCAATTCCAATAAAACTATTTTTTCTTTTATATTCTTACCCTCCTTAATTTGTTTATCCGTTGGTTTAGCTTTCTTCCCGGTATGGGCCAGTTGATTGCGCTTGGCCCGCATTTCATCCAACTTGGCCTGCACTTCCCTTTTTTCATCATCTAATTTAAGCAGGTCATCAACATTTAAATTAATTCCCTTGTCTTTGACCGCTTTTTTGACTTTGTCCGGATTTTCACGGATAAATTTTATGTCTAGCATAATTTTATAAAAATAAAAAAATAATTAATTATTCCAGGGTATATTGCCGTTTTTAAATTCTTCTTTCAGCTCTTCTTTAAAAATTTTAACCACCGGAGCCAAGGCGGGAAACTCTTCTTCCGCCCGATTAACATATTCAGCAATAAATTCCGGCTTATCAAATGTTTTATAGCCATTTTCAATTAGATGAGAAATCGCTTCCAGTTTATTTAAAGCCCGAACAAATTTAGCCTCCAAAGTTTTAGTTTCTTCGTATTCGTTCCAAAGCTCAAAAAATTTATCTCCGTCCCGGGGAGGCAAAACTTTTTTAAGATTGCGCATAGCGATTCGCTCATTCCTAGCCTTCTCGGCCATTAAATTTTTATTCTCCTCCAAAACGGTTATGGCAATATCGTCATTAATTGATTCCGGCAGGTCATGGACCAGGGCAATTTCTACCGCGTGGCCAACATCAATTTTTAAATCCAGCTCCCGGGCAAACAAAATTACCATCAAAGCCAAACGCCAGGAATGTTCAGCCGTGGATTCCCATAAATCCTTATGATGCTCTTTATAGCGGAATACTTTCTTTAATTTGGCTGATTCATGAATAAAATCAATAATTTTCTCTAAATTTTGCTGTTTATTTTTCATGCTATTTTATCTAAATCACCATTTATAATAATCGGCTCCATTGCTCTAATTTCATCTAAATAAGGTACGTCTTGGGGCAATGGATTCAATAAAAAAATTTTTTTATTATTAACATAGGCAAAACCCATTTCCATTAAAGTATTCCCGCCAATATAATTTTTAAGGCCGTTTTTAGTAAAATTGCAAACCAAAATCGCCTCGCCGCTAACAATCAAATCATGCCAAATTTTTATAAAATTATATTTTTTCTTAGTCTCGCCGTGGTCTGTTTTGATATTGTCAATCAACTCTTTGGCCGTACCATCAGCAATTCCAAACATATCAACGTGCATTATTGGTTTATGATTTAATTTTTCCAGTTGGTAATAAATTTCAACCAGCTCTTTGGCGAACTTAACGCTTCCACAAATTGTTATTTTCATACAAATATTTACGTTACGAGTTACGCGCTTTTGGCTTCATTAACGGAAAAATTTGACACTCGCGCATAGACTTATCCATTAAAATACTAAATACCCGCTCGCTCATGCCAAAACCGCAGGTCGGCGGCATGCCGTATTCCAGGGCTTCAACAAATTCATGGTCGTACATTTGAGCCTCTTCATCGCCGGCTTCACGCAATTTTTGCTGCTCACCAAATCTGGCCGCCTGCTCCAATGGGTCATTAAGCTCCGAATAGCCGTTACCTAATTCCGAACCCGCGATTATTGGCTGGAATCTTTGCGTTATTTTTGGATTTTCATCGTTTTTTTTGGCCAACGGCGAAATTGTAACCGGCACACCAGTTAAAAATCCGGGCCCGGCAATTTTTTTCCGGCAGTATTTCCATAAATTATCTATCGCCCGTGTTATATTGAAACCTTTTTTATTATATTCAACTTTTAATTGCCTTAATTTTTTCTCCACTTCTTTAATATCCGTATTTAAAACATCAACGCCGGTTTGCTTCTTAACAATATCCTGATAATTATATATTTTCCATTTCTTTCCTAAATCCACCTCAAATTTTCCGATTTTGAATTTTAAAACGCCGAATGTTTCCTTGGCAACGTATTTATATAATTCTTCAACTAATTTCATGCCGTCCTGATAATCGGCGTAGGCCCAATAAAATTCCATCTGCGTATAATCCTGCGAATGCTCGGCATCCATTCCCTCGTTCCTAAATTGTCGGCCTATTTCAAAAGTCTTGGGCAGTCCGGCCACCATCAGCCGTTTTTGCCATAACTCGCCCATTGATATTCTTAAATATACATCTATATCAAGAGCGTTATGATGAGTCGCAAACGGCCGGGCATCGGCGCCGCCGGCGGTAATTTCTAAAACCGGGGTTTCAACTTCCAAAAACCCTTTTTTAGCCATAAATTCCCGGCAAGAATTCCAGAAAACAGCCTTTTTCTTAATCATATCAACTGTTTCTTCATTAAATATTATATCAAGATATCTTTTGCGCAATTTCTCCTCCTCGTCTTTAATTCCATGCCATTTTTCCGGCAAAGGCCGCAAAGATTTTGTCAGTATTCCCCAATCCGTAAGTAATATGCTTTTTTCGCCCTTATGGGTAACAAAACATTTTCCCTTAACTTCAATAAAATCGCCCACGTCAATAAATTTAACAAAAAGCTTGTATTTTTCAGCGCCAATTTCTTTTTTTGACAATACTATCTGAATCGCTCCGCTACCGTCGTTTAAATTGGCAAAAGTAAGATTCCCGTGCGCCCTTATCCCTCTTAACCGCCCGGCTGCACAAATATTTTTCTCATTTTTTTTCAAATTTTCAAACTCTGACAAAACATCACCTATCTGATGCGTTTTTTTAGTTTTAGCCGGATACGGATTTATGCCTAATTTTATTAATTCTTTTAATTTTTTTATCCGTTCCTCACGCTCGCTTATCCGTCCGTCCGAAGAGTTCTTTTTAATATTTTCCATAAAATATGTTTTAACTAATTACTTTATTATTTTAAGCTATTTACCTTGAAAAGTCAAAGGCCGCAGAAATAAATAATGCGACCTTTTAATTAATAAATTTCTTAAAAAAATTCTTCTTACTTCTACTCTATCCATTGCCCGTCCTGTCTGACTAATAATTCATTGACCCGCAGGGGTTCAGCCATAATTTCTTTTACAATTTTTTCCATTCTCATACCTTGAGAGCCCTTAACCAGTATTATATCCCCTTCCTTAATCCTGTCTTGCGTGAATTTACCGGCGGCAACAGCGTCCGGAAAATAAAAAACATTATCTTTATTCATTCCCGCTTCTTCGGCGCCGCGAGCTATGTCGCGAGCCCGTTCGCCTACTGCAATAAGTTTATCAATACCGGCTTCAACCGCTCTTTTTCCGACTTGCTTATGCCCGGCTTCACTGAAACCACCCAGTTCCAGCATATCGCCCAAAATAGCAAACTTGCGAGCGCCTTGGCTAGCCGAAATTTTACTTACTAAATCTAAAGCGGAAATACTGGAATCCGGCGAAGAATTATAAGTATCATCAATTATTATAGTATTTTTAATGCCGTCTATTAAATTCATCCTTCCCGGCGGTAATTTTATATTTTCCAAGGCCTGCGCGATTTTTTCCAAATTAATACCTAGGGCTAAACCAACACTGGCAGCGGCTAAAGCGGCGTACACCCCAGAATAACCGAGCACATCGGCTAAAATTACTTTAACGCTTTGATTATTATATTTTAATTTAAAACCCAAGCCTAATAAATTGGCAATTTCCCTGGATTCTTCAAAACTAAATTTTAGTTCGTCGGCTCTGATTTGAGCCGGCTGACTAAATCCATAAGTTATTACTCTGGCTTTGGTTTTATTTTCCAAACCCCTAATTAATTCATTATCATAATTTAAAACCGCCCAGTTGTCTTTACCCAAGCCTTTAATTAAACCACTTTTTTCTTCTTTAATTTGCTCTACCGAGGAAAAATACTCTAAATGCGAAGCCCCGATTGAAGTAATTACTCCAATTTCAGGCTTAACAATTTTCAATAAATATTTCATATCCCCGGGCCGGTCAACTCCCATTTCCAATATTAATATTTCCGGATATTTTTTATTTTTAATCAGTAATAATCCCAAAGCCTTAAAAAATATGCCTAACCAGCCGAAGATAGACTTACCGGGCGATTTAGCCCCGATTATAGCCAAAGGTAAACCGATTTCATTATTATAATTCTTAAGCGGCCGCCTAACCCTGAATTGAACCGATAAAACCGCGTAAATTGCCTCTTTGGCGCTGGTCTTACCGACAGAGCCAGTAATACCAACCACTCTTGGCTTATACTTAGCCAAAATCATTTTAGCCAAAATTTTTAATTTTAACTGAATTATTTTTTTCATTTGTTTTGTTATTACTAAAATATAACTATAAAAGTTTTGATTGAGACGACAATTTTCCGTTCCTGTATTTTCCGGTATTTCCGTTATTGGCCTTTCTTTCTTTAAATGTTTTTTCTACGATATGTTTAGAAATTTCCTCATCAACTATTTTTTTATAATTAATAAAATTTTTTA
>CAYMCJ010000034.1:0-11885 GCA_964388985.1 uncultured Gammaproteobacteria bacterium
AAAAGTATGAATTACAAACAATTTATTAAATTAAAAGTTTTAATTGGTTTTTTAATCGGTTTGGTCGTAGCCATGGCGGTTACGATTAATAATTTTTATCTGGCCATCAGCGGAGTTTTTATCGGTGTTTTATTTATGTTTTTGGTTAAAAGCAGATTCAAGAAAGTGATTGTTGACGAAAGAGTAATTTCCATCAGCGGTTTGGCGGCGCGCGCCACCTACGCGCTGGTTACTTTATTTTTGGCTGTTTTAGGTTTGTTTTTAATTTTATCCGGCCGGGGGCATGATGATATTTATGTTGAATCAATCGGGGTTTTATTCAGTTATATAGCTATGTTTTTGCTGGCTGTTTATTCAATTTTATATTATTACTTTAATAAAAAATATGGCGGAGATAAATAACAGAATAAAAGTTTATCGGGCCGAATTTAATTTAACCCAGGAAGAATTGGCCGATAAGGTCGGGGTGACCAGGCAGACCATTATTGCGGTTGAAAAAAATAAATACGTGCCTTCTTTGGAGCTGGCTTTTAAGCTGTCCCGGGTCTTTAAGCAGCCGATTGAAAATATTTTTAATTATAAAGAGACTGCCACCAAATATCATTTTGGCTAAAAAATCCTAAAAATTGGTAAAATTTTTTCTAAATTTTTTCAGCTTACCTTTTGGGTAAACCTCAAAAATTATATAAAAAATTTTCCTCAATTTTTATAATTTTCGCCACAAAAGCGCATTTGGTGACAGTCCCCATAAAATTTATGGAAAAAAAATACAATCAAGCGCAAATTAAATCCCTGTTAATTTATACGGTGGCCATCGGTCTGATATTTTTGGCATTTATTTTTTTGGTCAGTGTAAATATAATCGGCTATAGCGTTAAGAATCAATGCCGGTTAGCGCAGGAAAAATACAACGGCGATTGTGCCCAAGCTCTGCTGGATTATTTAGAAGATGAAAATAACGGGTTTAGCAGCCGCAATTCAGCCATTTGGGCCTTGGGTCAACTGGGCGATGAGCGGTCTTTGCCGATACTTGAATCATATTATACCGGTTATGGCGGCGAAAGATGCAATCGCAGTCAGACCTTGTCGCAGCTTGAATTAAAAAGAGCTATTGGTTATATGCGGGGCAGTCCTAATATAACCACCTTTTTTTGGCGGTTCGGACAGGGGATTAATTAAGTGATAGTTATTTTTTTAAAAAATGGCCGGCTTATGGGCTGGCTTTTTTATTTTTTATCAATATGGTAAAATAATAAAAATATGTTTAAAGCCTTATTTTTATTATTAATAATTTTTTGTCTTGCCTGGCCGGTTTATGCGGCGGCTCCTTCGGTATATATTCCGGCCGAAGCCCGTTTGATAGTGCCGGATAAGGATTTTGTCCAGGTTATTTGCCTTGAATCAAAATGGAGAGGCGGGGAAGCGATAGCGGCCATTGAGGCGGTTGGCGCAGCTTTGGATAAGGCTTTTAAAGAATTGGAAAAATTTGGGATTAATTTGGATTCTTCCGCTTACCTGGATTCCGTGTCTTCGTTTAAGGATTCTTTTGAGTCGATTTGTTCATCCGCTACCGTGGAGCAGGCTTTGGCCGCGGTTGATGAATTTAAAAAACAAGCCCAAAATTTACGAGGATCGTTGCAGACGAATTTGGCTATTAGACTCCGCCGGGACATAGAAGGGCTGTTTGGTGAAAAAAAAGAGAAAATTAAAAAAAGTTTTGAAAAAGAGTTGGAAGATTATTCTGTTAAACTTCAGCAAGAAATGGAAAAAAGATCCCAAGGGCGGATTTCGGTTGAGGATGAGGGCTTAAAAAAAGAATTAGAGGAAAGAATTAGAGCCAGAGTCAGCGCGGAAGTTAATCGGCAGGCCAGCGGCGATTCTTCGCCCGACCCGGCTTATTATATGGAATTAGGCCGGCAATTGGGTGAGAAATTTAAGGCAGAAGAAGACGCGCGGCACAAAGATGAGCTAAAGACATTGAGCGATGGAATAACCGCGGCTGAAAAACAGAAATTGGAGCAGATGATAAATGATTTTATAGAAACTAAAACCAAGGAAATTGACAAAGTCAGAGATAGGCTTGAGAATATTGGGGCGGAAATTGAAGCCTTAAAGGAGCAAAAACGGGCGGATTGGCTTAGTTATAGGGATTTGGCGGTTGAGGCAAAGAAACAGATTATTGAAAAAATAATTAATCATTATTTTTCCCAGGCCGAGGAAATGATTTTAGCCAAAAAAGAAACCATCGAACAGGCGCGAGCGAAAGAGGAAACCGGAGATTTAAAAATAATGAGTACTGACGAATTGTTGGCTAAATTGAATCAGGATAAGCAGGCGGTAATGAATTTATTGATGAACGGAGAAATAAACGCGGGAAAGATAGAGCAGGTTAAAAATGAATTTGCCAATAAGTGGAATGAAATAAGGAGTGAGATGGAAAAAATAGAAGCAAAATCAGGCGCCGTGGTTATTGATAAAATAACGGAATATATTGACTGGAAAAGAATAGAAAAGCAGCTAAGTGAAAATTTGCTCAATGCCGCGGGGCTTAAAAGCACTTACGGGCCGTTAGTGGAGCGTTGTCAGACCAAGCCTGATATCTTTGAACCAACCAACAAGGAAGAAGCCGGTGATTGCACTTATTGCAAAAATGAAAATGAATTAAACCAAATGCTTGGCCTGGCCGGCCGGATTGAAGCGCAAATAAATGTTTGTTTGGGCATAATAAATGAGCTTAAGCAATATCAAGCAAACAAAACTGAAATTTCAATCAAAGAGGCTTTGGCCTTTAAGGATAAATTGGTATCGGAATTTGAAAAATTGCGCCAGCTTCAGAGCGAGTATAATAATTTAAATGATGTTTATAAAAACAATTTTAACATTGCCCGCCAGCAGTGTTTTGATTATTTAAATAAATGACTTTAAGAAAGAAAATTTTTGGTTCAATTTTTATTATAGCTGTTTTAGCGGTAGCCGGTGGCGCGGTTTGGTATTTTTATTTCAACGAGGCGGATGTTTACGCTCCGGAGTTTAGTAATTTTGATAAAATTGATATTTCAGTTTCTTCGCTTGAGTCGGTTCAATTGCCGGAAATTAATCTTGAAGCGATTGAATTTCCCGAGATTGATTTTGATTTAAAATAGAATCATTAAATTGGTAATAATATTTTTTAGACCATCGTTAGAGGCGGTTTTTTTATTTATTAGGATTTGATTGGCATAAATGAAAAAGACCGGAAGCTGCGGATTTTAAAGACCGGTCTTTGATTTTTTAAAGAAAAAGACGGTTTTTTGCGTATTATTAAGTATTGGGGTATATTATATAAGCATGATTAAAACCCAAAAAAATTTAGAAAAAACAGACGAGGAATTAGTAAATCTGGCCTTGGCCGACCAGGATTATTTTTTATATATAATAAAAAGATACAAAGGCAAGCTATATAATTATATCAGGCGGATAACCAATCTGGATACGGAAGATATAGAAGATATTTTGCAGGAGGTATTTATAAAAGTGTACCAGAATTTGAATGATTTTGATTTGGATTTAAAGTTTTCTTCCTGGATTTATCGGATTGCCCATAACCAGACAATCAGTCATTATCGCCGGGCCAAAGCCCGGCCGCAGGGAAATGCGGTTGAGCTGGACGATAAATTAATAAAAAGTCTGGCTTCTGATTTTAATATTGAAAAAAATATTGATATTAATTTACTAAGGAAAGGAATTTATAAAATTTTAGATAATTTGGATAAAAAATATAATGAAGTATTAGTGCTTAAATTTTTTGAAGAAAAAAATTATAAAGAGATTTCCGACATTATAAAAAAGCCGGTTGGCACAGTTGCCTCTCTTTTGAACCGGGCTAAAGATGAATTCAGAAAAGAATTAGCCAAACAAAAAATTAAATTATAATATTTATGATTAAAAATGATAAATTTGAGCAGTCTTTGCTTAATGAAATAAAAACCAAGAAGATAATTCCTAAACCAAAATGGCATTTTCTTCTAAAAGATTATGTGGTTTGGGCGGCCGGTCTTGTCTCGGTAATAGTGGGCGGTTTGGCCTTTTCAGTTATTATATATCTTTTGAGATATAATGATTGGGATATTTACGGCCAGGTGAGTGGCAATATTTTAGGATTTATTTTAATTACTTTACCTTATTTTTGGTTGATATTATTAATTATTTTCATTTTTATTATTTTTTATAACGTTAAACATACTAAAAAAGGCTATCGTTATTCAATGCCAGTTATTATTGTTGGCAGTATTGTTGTTAGCATTATTTTGGGCGGATTATTTTATGGCGTTGGCTTGGGTCGGGCCATAGATGATATTTTGGGCGAAAGAGTTGGATTTTATCCTAAAATATTCAATCAACAAATTGATTTTTGGTCACGGCCGGAAGAAGGCAGATTAACCGGATTAATAGTGGACAGGCCGGCTTTGGATACATTGACCTTATTTGATTTAGAACAGCGGGAATGGGAGGTTAAAATAAAAGATATTGGTTTTGGCGAGACAATGGAAATGCCAATCGGCGGGGCGATCAGGATAATGGGTAAACAGTTGTCTGAAAAAGTATTTATGGCGGAAAGAATTATGCCGGTTATGCCGGGCCGGGGAATGTTTAAACGTCATCGGGATAGATTTTTTCCCTGTTTGGATGGCTGCGGCGGGCCGGCGGAACGCCCGGGAAAAATAAAAGATTTTCCACCTGAGCCGGAAAAATTTTACTGGCCGGAAAATTAGTTTGAATAAAAATTATTTAAACTGCGTAATAATAGACAGAGGTACCTTTCCCAAAGGATTTAATAATTAAAACGTTTTTGGCTATTATTACAAAATATAGCCAAAAACCGGTAGCAAATATGAAAAAAACAAATATTATGATTGTTAGCGCGGCTATTTTAGTCGCTTTAATCGGCGTAGTTGGTATAGCGGTTAGTTCATACGCTCAGGGAGGAATGTTTGCGGGCAGAGAAAAAGAGTTTAAAATGCGGCCGGGGCATAATTTAAGCGAAGAGCAGAAGGCTGAATTAGAAACCAAATGGCAGACCAGACGGACGGAGATGGAAGCCAAACAAGCTGAAATAAAAACCGCTTTAAGCAACGGCTATGAAGCCTGGGTGGCCGCGGTTAAAAAGAATATGGGTGAAAACGCGCCTATTTTAGAAAAAATAAACGAAGGCAATTTTTTCAAATTTGTTGAGGCTAACGGCTATCTGGAGCAGGCCAAGGCTATTTTTGTTGAGCTTGGTATTGAGGGCGGCCAGTTTGGAGAAAAGGGAATCGGAGGAGGACATGGTTTTGGTTGCTTAAAGAATTCTGACAGCCAGGAAGATGAGGATTAAGCGGAATTATATTGGCGACTTGGCTGTTTTTTTTAATTTATGTTGATTAAATTATTCAAATTTTTACTCCGAAAAAAATTAATAGTGGGAATAGGTCTGGCCTTAATTGCCGGTGGCGTTTATTTTGGTTATAAAGAATTAACCAAAGACAGCGGTACGGTTAGTTATGTTACGGCCGCGGTTGCCAAAGGCGCCTTGATTATTTCGGTTTCCGGCAGCGGCCAAGTTTCGGCTTCCGACCAGATAGATATTAAACCGGAAGTTTCCGGCGAAGTGGTTTATGTCGGCGTGAATAACGGCCAGAAAGTTGAGGCTGATACACTGCTTGTTCAAATAGACAGTCATGAAGCCCAAAAAGCGGTCAAGGACGCTAAAACATCGCTTGAAACAGCCAAATTGGAGTTAGAGGACTTATTAAATCCCCCCGATGAGTTATCTATTCTTCAGGCTGAAAATGCCGTGACAGTTGCCAAAAATGATTTGGAAGAACTTGTTAACCCAAGCCAATCCACGCTTACTCAGGCCGAAAATTCCTTAATCGCGGCTCAGGACAGTCTGACAAAATTAAAATTTAGCCAGGAAACCGGTTATCAGGACGCTCTAAACGCGCAGGCGTTGGCAAAAGATAATTTAGAAGAAGCTTATGAAAACGCTTTTAGCGCCATTTCCAGCGCGTTTTTGGAGTTGCCAACACTTATTACCGGGTTAAGAGATGTTTTATATAGCTATGGCATAGCCGACAGCCAGTCAGGTTTTTCCAGGGCTTGGAATATCTCCGCCCTTAAAAATTCCATTGATTATGAAGGTCAGATTAATTTGCAGAAATTTATTAATAGCGCCGAAGCGGATTATCAAACGGCCAGGATAAAATATGACGTAAATTTTGACAATTATAAAAATACCAGCCGTTATTCGGCTCGCAGTGTTATAGAAATATTGTTGGAGGAAACTCTGGAAACCGTTAGGGCCATGGCCGATTCAGTAAAAAGCGAAACCAACCTGCTGGACAATTGGGTTGATTATCGTTCCGAGTATGATTTGCCTATTTTTACCAAAGTGGCCGCCTATCAATCAGACGTAAAGTCTTATACCTCGCAAATTAACAGCTATCTTTCAAGCCTGTTGTCGGCCCAAAGGTCAATTGAAGATTATAAAGAAGATATTTCGGACGCGGCCAGAAATTTGGCCGAAACAAGACAAAACCAGCCGCTTGATTTAGCGGCTGCGGAAAGAAGCGTACAGGAGAAAGAGGAGGCGCTGGATAAATTAAAAAATCCCGAGCCAGACGAGGTTGAAGCGGCGCAAATAGCCGTTAAGGAAAAGGAGTTAGCCCTGAAAGAATTAAAAGCGGGAGCCGATGAACTGGACATCAGGGCAAAAAGAATTGCACTTCAACAAAAGGAGGAGACCTGGTTGTCCGCGCAGCAGGACCTGGCGGATTATTATATCCGCGCGCCTTTTGCCGGTATTATCGCCGATCTGGCGGTCAAAAAAGGAGAATTGGTTTCTTCTAATGCGGTGGCCACTCTTATCACCGACCAGAAAATAGCGGAAATTACTCTTAATGAAATTGACATTGCCAAAGTTAAAGTCGGCCAGAAAGCCAGTCTTAATTTTGACGCGGTTGAAGATTTATCCATCACCGGCGAAGTGGTTGAAATTGATACTTTGGGAACCGTTAGCCAGGGAGTAGTCAGTTATAATGTTAAAATTGCTTTTGACGTGCAGGATGAACGGATAAAGCCCGGCATGAGCGTTAGCGTTAATATTATAACCGAATCCAAACCAAGCGTGTTATTGGCGCCGATTAATGCCGTAAAAACAATGGGGACAGGCAGTTATGTGGAGATTTTGGTTGACGGTCAGCCGCAAAGAAAGACGGTAACGGCGGGGCTAAGCAGCGATACCATGATTGAAATTGTGGAAGGGTTGGAAGAGGGTGAGAAAATTATTACCCAGACGACTTCAAGTAATTCGGGAGGAAGCAGTTCTCCAAGCCAAAATAGCCAAAATGGGTCTAGTGGGTTTGGAGGAGAATTCAGAATGCTAAGATAAAATACAAAAACACAAAAACACAAAAACACAAAAATTTGTACTAATTAAAGTTTTTAGCTCAATATTTTAATTTCATTTTTTGTTTTTTCGTGTTTTTGCGAATTATTATGAGACTGTCGCCGAATGCTCTTCCAGAGGCGGACAGGCGTATTTGTCCTAAATTCCCAAATTTTAAAAAAATTTCTTTGAAATTATGAAAATTTATGCTCAAAAGAGCATTCAGCGACAGCCCCCCCCATTATGATTAGATGTGAAAATATTACTAAAGTTTATAAAACTGGCGACATGAAACTTGAAGTATTGAAGCAGGTCAGTTTTAAGATTAATAAAGGCGAGTTTGTGGCCATTATCGGTCCTTCGGGTTCGGGTAAGTCAACTTTGATGCATATTTTAGGGGCGCTTGATAAGCCAACCAGCGGTGAATATTTTCTTGACAATAAAAATATTTCAAAATTGTCTGATAATGAATTGGCCGGAATCCGTTCGCAGAAAATCGGTTTTGTTTTTCAGTCTTTTAATTTGTTATCGCGCTCGGCTGTTTTGCGCAATGTGATTTTGCCGTTGTTATATGACGATAATATTGCCAAAGACAAACGCCGGCAAAAAGCGGAGGAGGCTTTAAGGGCGGTCGGTTTGGAAGAAGAACGTTGGCAGCATTTATCAAACCAGCTTTCCGGCGGGCAAATGCAAAGAGTGGCCATTGCCCGAGCATTGGTAAATCAGCCGGATTTGATTTTGGCTGACGAGCCGACCGGCAATCTTGATTCAAAAACCGGGGATATTGTCTTAGAAACTTTTAGAAAATTAAATCAGGAAAAGGGTCATACCATTATTTTGATTACTCACGAACGTTATGTGGCCGACCACGCCAATCGGGTGATTGAAATCAGAGACGGCCGGATTATTTCGGACAGAGATGTAAATCATAATGGCTTAAAAGAAAAGTAGAGCCGTGAAGATGTAAAAATTTTTTAGCAAAAAAAGTCGCTTCCTGTTTATAGAAGCGACTGTAAGATTAATTAGCCAGGGCTTGTTATTAATTTTTTCCAATTTTGTTTTTAATATCCTCCAACATCGGTATAAGGAATGCTATCAAGAGAGAGACGGCTAGTGACGGTATGCATATTAGAAACAGAAAGGCAGTGACCCTAAAATGAACAATTTCTTCAGTTAATAGGTGCAAATTGCCATTATTAATATTTATATAGCCTGTATATCTTTCAATATAATCTGGATATTTACTGAAAAAATACAGGAGATCAATAATCAGCATAGATAAAGTTGCAATAAATATTTTTAAATTTGCCATTACCATACCTCCTTTGTTTATTTATATTTATTGCTTATATTATCATAATTTAAATTTATAATCAAATGAATTCTTCAGATTTATTACAAGAAACATATTTTGCTCTGTTGGCCAATAAATCGCGGTCGTTTTTAACGGTGCTTGGAATTGTCATCGGCATTGGGTCGGTAATTGCCATGATTTCCATCGGCCAGGGCGCGGCCAAGAATATTGAAACCAATATCCAATCGCTCGGTTCAAATTTATTGGTGGTTATGCCGGGCTCGCAGAGAGGCGCGGGGCAAATGGTGCGCGGGGGTATGGGTTCGGCCACGACTTTAACCATGGGGGATGCCGAAGCGATCGCCAGCCAGGTTGAATATACCGAAGAAGTGGCGCCAACCGTTTCAGCCAGAAAGCAGGTTAAGACAACCCAGGGCACCAATACCAATACCAGTATTTACGGCGTTGACGAGGCTTATGCCCGAGTAAAGAACATTGAGATAGAGCAGGGGAGTTTTATTAATGATATTCAGACGCAAAAGGGATCCAAAGTGGCGGTGCTTGGTCCGACTGCCAGAGATGATTTGTTTGGCGAGGGACTTGACCCAACCGGGCAAAAGATTAGAATTGAAAGTTTGGAGTTTACCGTTATCGGGGTAACGGCCAGCAAGGGCGGTACCGGCATGGGCAGTTCCGATGATTTAGTTTATATTCCGATTTCAACGGCGCAAAGATATATTACCGGCAGTGATTTGGTAAGCAATATCAATGTGCAGGTTACAGAGGCAAAATTAATGACCGCGACGCAAGAGCAAATCAATAATTTACTCTTAATGAGGCATAATATCGCCGATGCGACTCAGGCTGATTTTAGCATTATGAATCAGGCCGATATTATGAATACAATGACATCCATAACAGATACTCTGACGCTTTTGCTGGGGGCGATTGCCGGCATTTCTTTGTTGGTTGGCGGCATTGGAATCATGAATATGATGCTAACCACGGTGACTGAAAGGACCCGCGAAATCGGTCTGCGCAAGTCTTTGGGCGCCAAAGGCAGGGATATTAATAGCCAATTTTTAGCGGAGTCCGTGGCCTTAACCTTTATTGGCGGCATTATCGGCATTATTTTCGGCTGGCTGGCGTCATTTTTAATTACAAAATTCAGCGGCACCACCACTTCGATTACCGGTTTTTCAATTATGCTTGCCTTTGGCGTGTCGGCGGCTATTGGAATTATTTTTGGCTATTATCCGGCCCGCCGGGCGGCTAAATTAAATCCGATTGACGCCCTGCGTTATGAATAATTATGGGACTGTCGCCGAATGCTCTTTTGAGAATAAATTTTCAAATTTTTAGGAAATTTTTTCAAAAAAACTTTTGGTAATGTTATAATATTAGCTAAAATTTTTTTGGATAAATTTACAGAAATTTGGGAATTTAGACCAAATACGGCATTCGGCGACAGTCCCATTATAGAAAACATTTTAATTTATACTTATGTTTAATTTATTTCGTCAAACAAAAAATAAAAAAATAAAGAACATCCGCCAAGTGCTTTTGGGCCTTAGTGTTTTGTGTGCTTTGGTATTAATTAGCGGTTGTGCAAGTAAAAATAGCCAAACCCAAACCAACCAACAGACCAACGGACAGAATCAGGAACAACCGCCCGGGACCGGGAATGGCCAGTGGCTGACTCAGAATGAAAATTTTACCCAGGCCAATTTAAATGATTTGGAAATAGGCCAGACGATTTTAGCCATGGGGACTGAAAATAGCGATGGCAGTGTAAGCGCCAGCCAGATTATAATTGGTTATGATGAAATTAATTTTGAAAATATGGTTGGAGCCAGGCATCCGTTGACGAATGATAACAGCGGCGAACAGAATGGCGAGGAGCAAACCGCGCCGCCGGCGGCTGGTTTTGGCGGCCAAAGGCCTGATTTTGAACAGATGCAAAATATGTCAGAAGAGGAGAGAACGGCCATGATGGAAAAGATGAGGGCGCAAAGAGGAACAAGCGGAGCCGGCCGGCCGGGCGATAGGGGAAGTATGGCCAGATTGGCGGGCGAAATTATTAATAAGGATGAATCAACCATTACCTTAAAACTTGAAGAAGGCGGTTCAAAATTAATATTTTTTTCCGAAGATACTAATGTCAACCTAGTAAAGCCAACGGAAGACAGCCCGGGATAGAAGCACAAAATTAAATATATATTTAATCAAAAGCGGGAACGGTTCCCGCTTATTTTTATTTTTTAGGAAAAAATTAGGCAATAATTTAATAATTGACTATCAAGGCTGAATAAGATATGATTTAAGTACAATTAAATAAATTGGGTTAAATATAAAAAACAAAATAACCCGAGAGAGGGGGGATTAAAATGGAGATGCCGGAGATAAAAGAAATAATGACCCGAGATTTGAATTTAGAGAATTATGCCGTATTTACATACTATGGAGTGACATTTATAATTGGGAAGGACGGCATAACTGAGATTAACCCTTTTCATCGTCCGGAAAAGCGAGTTTATCAGGGAGAAGTAAAAATCAATTCTTGCCGGGTAGGAGGCTGGCTAAGCGCGCGGGTGGACAGCAATGGCGGTGAACCGTTTATCAGCAATTCCATCTGCATTACCAAAATTGAGGCCGAACCTTAATATTTTCATCGAAGCAGGGTTTAATTATGGTTTATTAAACCCTGCCCCTGTTTATCTGGATAGTAAAATTGATAAAAATAATATTAATTATATGGACAACCAAGAAAAAAACAGCCAAGAGGTTGGCTATAATGTTGCCGGTCCGGTTGGCCGGCAATGCGCGGATTGTAAAAATTATCAACCTCAAGGCGCTGATTATGGAGATTGCTTGGGCCACAGAGTAATGGCTGGCGGCAGCTGTAATTATTTTGCAAAAAAATAGATTGAGATGGTTACAAAAGTCCGTATTCTACTGCAATTTCCAAATTTTGGCATAATTGTTTTCTAAATTTTATCGCCTATATATCCA
Organism: uncultured Gammaproteobacteria bacterium; assembly: GCA_964388985.1. GTDB lineage: Bacteria > Patescibacteriota > Patescibacteriia > Patescibacteriales > CAYMCJ01 > CAYMCJ01. Next base: position 11,712 of record CAYMCJ010000034.1, read on the forward strand.
TATAAGCTTAAAAATTTATAAAAAATTCTGCTCAAAATTTTAAAATTTTGCTACGAAAGAGACTTTTGTAACCATCTCGTTGATTATTTTGATATTTTTGGTATAATAGTATTTAACTTTATTAATTTATTAATTTATTGCGCTTCGCTTTTATTAATTTATTATGCCAAACAA
>CAYMCJ010000035.1:0-11477 GCA_964388985.1 uncultured Gammaproteobacteria bacterium
AACTGCCAACATTATGCCAAGCGCCCCAAACCCAGCTGGTCCAACCGCCGTTAACCAATGGTTTAGTACCGGCACAAGTTCCGCCGCAGCCGTTCGGACAGGTTTGGCCAACACAAATGTTGGCGGCGCAGACGCAGTTGGGAGTACAAGGAGAAACAACCGTATATTGCATAGTATATTCTCTTATTACTCCCATGCTGGCATGTCCCCAATAGGCAGTACCATAAAAATCAAGGTTATGAACTCCTGGACTAGTTGCCGCGGTTATTGTTTTTGTAGTATAAACATACGGAATGTTTGTAGCGTAATTTATAATTCTTGTCCATTGATTATTGTGATTTAAAGCCAAATGTGCGTGAGTAACGTCGTTCGCGCACCAAGAGGCTACCGCTGATGCGGTAATTATAATATTTTCTCCCGGTGAATAAGAACTCTTATTCAAAGACACGGTATATCTGGCGGGTGAAACAGAGGTGTAACTAAAACCTGGGGAAACATACATTTTGCCTCCAGAACAATTAATTTGATAATTCCCATTTCTAACTGCATTTTTTAATGAAGGACAATTCTGTGGTTCAACCTGAAAAGGACCACGCGGAAACGTTCTATCCCAATAACAAATATCTTGCCATCTTTCAGAACAAGTATTCATTTCCCATATATACCCATAAGTACGAGCTGATGGATTTCCAGGAACTACAAAAGTTCCTGCCTTTGCTTCGTTAACAGATAAACCGAAGATAAATCCAACAGAAATAAAAAATAAAAATATGGATAAATTTACGCCCTTCCCTTTCTTTCTTATTATCAATAATATAACAAATAAAAGGCCAATAAAAATTAAAACTATAGCATATTCAATATATTTATTAGCCGATTTTTCCTTTTTTATTAAATCTTTTTGTTCTTCTGTTATTTCTTTTTTTACAGACTCCGTTGATATTTGATATTCTTCTTGGGCCAAAATATCGCCGGAAGAATTCTCGGCCGTAGCAACAACTTTGGGATTATAGCAGTCTTTATTAACATTTATTGAAAAAGTTTGAATTTCTTCCGCTTGTTCATCTATCATTTTTTCATATAAACTGCTTTCATCCATACATAAATTTCCGTTGTCGTCATAAATAGCCAGTTTTAAATTAAATTCATTTACCTTTTTGTCCCCTGCCCTTGAATTATAAAAAATATCAGCCGAAGGAGTTACATAAACGGAAACTTCCGCTATATCCCCGGCCAAATAATAATCCTTATCTAATGATAAATTTTGAATAGTAGCGCTTTCTCCCTGTATTACATAATGAAAAACAACAGAATTAGAAATATTATTATTTCCTTCTTTTAGCGCTAATTCTGCATCATAGGCTTGTGGAATATTTACTTTAGGAATATTAAAAGTAAATATTTTACTCTGACCTACTTCAATAACGAAATTACTTTGAATAGATTCATTTTCTTTAATTAATTCTCCAAAAGTAGAACGGTTATAAATATTAAAATAAGGAGTAAAATTTATATCTTTATTATAATAATTAGTTAATTTACAGACTGCTTGAAGATTCTCATCTGAAGAAATATCAACCCCTTGGCTAATACTATATTTTTCTCCATTACTTTCTCCTTCAATAATCAAATAGCAAGATTCTGGGATTATTTTAACAAACCCATTATCACCTTCTAATAAAATTTTTCCTAAATTATTTAAAGCCAAAAGTATTCCACTGCTATTCTTAGCAATAAGCCAAATTTCAAATTCCCCATTTAAATAAGAAGGGGCTGTATATAAAATATTTTTATTAATTGTTTCATTATTTTTAATTGTAACGATTTCTTCATATATTTTTTCATCTAAAATTACTTGCATTTCTGAAACTTCTTGCATTTGAACCTGGCTGAATATATCCTCTTCGTCCAGCGGCCTCTCGCTTTTATCCACCTTCACATAACTTATTAACTGAATACCATATTTAATTCCCCGCTCAGTCCTTCCGCCATTGAATAGATTAAAAGAAATATCAATATCATTATTCTCTTGAGAAATTATCTCTGAATCATATAATTCAACGGACGATATTACGGTGGCGTCTTCTATCGGTTGATCATAGTCATCGTTTATAACTTCCTGCGCGTTGGAAATATTGGCAAAAGAAAATATCAATAGAATAATAAAAATGTATAATTCTATTTTTTTCATAAATTTTTTCATAAATTATTTTTATATAGTATTTAAACTATGTTAATAGGCAATTATTTTTTATTTTAGTGACTTCATCATCTGATAATATCTAAATAATTTGAAATATTATTTCATAGGCCACAAATATAGGTAAAATAAACCAAAAACAAAAAACAACCACCGCCAAAATTATCCAACCCAGCATAAAAATACTCCTGACTATTATCTGAAATGACCTGACAAAAAAACTGATTATAATGCCGGTAATATCATATTGGCTGTACATTGGCTTAAAAATATTTTTTATCCAGACTAAAATCGCCAATGATTTTTGTTTATTATATAAAAACTTTTTTAACTTAAAAAATAAATTTAATGCCCCGCGCGAATACCACCAAACCGGAAAATAAATAATATCAATTAAAATCTTTTCAACTATTTTTAAGCTATATATTATATAATTATTGTTAGTCATAAATAAAATTTAACTGATATTGTTTTATTTGCTTGTTTTAATCTTAAGTATCTTGTCGGCTTTAATTTTTGCTTCCTGTTCTAAAAAATATTTGTTAATATTAGGGATTATTAAAAGCCACCTCTTAATTAAATTTATAATATTTTTTATCTTTATTTTTGCTTTATCCAATAAATCATTAATTTTTTGGCTTATCTCCTCCCCGACCCGCCTGAACTCATTCTGCTTATAGGTCGGCATACTTAAATAAAGGCTCCCCATGTCTTTTTCTAAAATTTCTTCTATTTTTTTCTTGCGCTCCGCTCTTTTATATTTTATATTGCTGGCCGCTGTCAGACCGGTAATTTTTTTTCTATCTTCAGTTAATTCTCCGCTACTGTCACCTTTCTCAAATTTAATTTCAGTTGGTTCCATATCTTCAATATCCGCCAATGGCCGCTCTTTAAAATCTTCCGCTTTGCCGCCTGAATATTTTAATTCATTTTCCTTATTTTCCAAACTTTTTAATTTATTATCAACCATAAAAAATTATCCACACAATTAATATATTTTATATTATCATTATAACATATTTATCCAGCTTGACACAAATCAAATCGTTTGTTATATTAAATTAAGATAAAAAAAATAACTATTTAATCACCGCTTTAGCGGGATCCCGCCTACAAAATAAAAAATATAAGTGGCGGGACTAATTAACTAACTAAAAATATGGCGCATAAAAAAGCCGGCGGTTCAACAACTCTGGGCCGGGATTCAATCGGTAAACGTTTAGGAATTAAATTAGCTGACGGCCAGTTTGCCAAAGCCGGAGCTATTATAATAAGACAACGCGGCACCAAATATCATCCCGGGAAAAATGTTAAAAGAGGGAAAGACGATACTTTGTTCGCCACCGTAGCCGGTTTGGTTAACTTTACAACCAAAAAATTAAAAAAATTCAATAATAAATTAAAGGATACCAAAATAGTTAATATTCTGCCGCTAAAATAAACTTACACAAATTAATTAAATAAAAAAACGCCTGGTCTAAAACCGGCGTTTTTGGATTGTATTATTCCCATCCCTCATTAACGGTTAAAATTTAAAATAATAATTTCTCCTTTGATTTCCAATTCTCCTTCGTCGGCGCTAAATTCAATCAGCGCGTCAGTAAATTTTTCACAGACATCCCGGGAAAATAGCGCCATATGCGCGTAAGTAAAATTTCCCCAGCCTAAATAGAAATAAATATTACCTTCGCCAGCCATATCAGCTATATTACCCGAAATCTCATAACCGCGCTCAATCAATAAATCTTTAAATCTTTTGGCGCAAGCCTCCTAACCTTTTCAAATTGCCTATCTCCCTGGCAAATAAAATCAAGCCTGAATCTGCCCGGATACTTTTCGTTGGCAAAAGTTTTTCTTAAAAAAGCAACAATTTCTTCTTTAACGGCCATTTTCTTTCTCCTTTCTACCAAAGCCCTGCTTCCTTTAACCAATCTTTACGAAATTCCTTTTATGGTCTCTAACAGAGGCCGAGGGCGCTGATTCTGTTATTAATTTCCCGTCCGCATCTTTTATGATTAATTTGGTTCCGCATTTTCCGCAATGGTCATAAGGATATCTAAATCCTCCCCAGTAAGATGTGGCGCACTTTGGGCATGTTCCCTCGGGTGCTGGCATCTTTTTTCTCCTTTCTATTTTTTATAAAGGTTAAAGGGCTGGCCGCCAAACGATAACATAAATTCGGATGTCCCATTCCGCTCCTCGCAAGGGGCGGGATAGCGGGTCGCCGTCAGGCGCTAACTACTTTTTTTTCTTCCTTTCATTTAAACACACTCTGACAAATTCCACAAATAAAGGATGCGGGTCAAGCGGCCGGGAAATATATTCCGGATGAAATTGGGTACCAATAAAAAACGGGTGTTTGGTTATTTCAATCGCTTCCACTATTTTATTATCGGGCGAAGTTCCGGCAATAGTCAGGCCTTTTTTTATAAAATCTTCCCTATATTTATTGTTAAATTCGTATCTATGCCTATGCCTTTCCGAAACAATTTTTTTATTCCCGAATTTTTTTTCATAAGCCTTAGCCATGTGCGTATTTTCCATAATTTTACAGGGCCAGCCGCCCAACCTGATTGTCCCGCCGTATTGCCTCTTGGCCAGTAATTCTTTTTGCCCAGGCATAATATGAATCACCGGATAAGGGGTTTTAGGGTCAACCTCTTCGGAATTAGCTTTTTGCATTTTGCAGACATTACGGGCAAATTCAATTACCGCCATTTGCATACCATAGCATAAACCGAAATACGGCACATTCTTTTCCCGGCAATATTTAATAGTTTTAATCTTGCCCTCCGAGCCGCGCGAACCCCAGCCTTGCGGCACTATTATGCCGTCATATTTCTTTAAACTTTTTATGCCTTTTTCTTCAATTTCTTTGGTATTAATCCAATCTAATATCGGCTTGCATCCATTAACCGCGCCGGCATGCTTTACCGCTTCAATAACTGAAATATATGAATCAGTCAAACAAAAATCTCCGGTAGCAAAATATTTACCAACAATCCCGATATTAACCTCTCTTTTGGCTTTTTTAACCGAAGTAACCATCTTCCTCCAGCTGACTAAATCCCGCTTCTTCTTTTTAAGGCCAAATTTTTCTAAAATCCTGTCTCCCAGCTCGTCTTTCTCAAAATTTATCGGCACGTCATAAATAGATTCAACATCAGGCGCGGAAATCACATCATCACTGGCAATATTGCAATTGATAGCGATTTTTTTTCTTCTCGGTTCATCCACGCTCACTCTTGAACGCGCAATTACAAAATTCGGCTGAATTCCGGCTGAATTTAAGGTCCGGATGGCATACTGAGTAGGTTTGGTCTTCATCTCCCCCACCTTTGAAGGAATAGGAAGATAACTGACCATAACAAATAAAACATCATCCGGCATTTCCAATTTCATAAAACGAGCCGCTTCTAAAAATAGTAAATTTTGATATTCGCCGACCGTTCCGCCGATTTCAATAATCATTATTTCCGCTTTGACTTTTTTGACAGCTTTCTCAATCCTGTCTCTAATTTCCATTGGAATATGCGGCACCACTTCCACACATTTGCCGCCATATTCTAAATTCCGTTCTCTTTGTATCACGCTTAAATAAACACGGCCGGTAGTCATATAATTCTCCCGGTAAATATTTTTATTTAAAAATCTTTCATAATTGCCAATATCCTGGTCGGTTTCATCCCCATCTTCAGTTACAAACACTTCCCCATGCTCAATCGGGTTCATGGTGCCGGCATCAACGTTGATATAGGGGTCAATCTTAATGGCGCTGACATTATAACCCTTTGACTGCAAAATTCTCCCGATTGAAGCGGTAGTAATCCCCTTGCCGACACCCGACATAACACCGCCGACAACAAAAATATACTTTGTGCTTTGTTTCTTTTTAGACATAAAAATTTAAAATAATCAATATCCAATATTCAACATTCATTCAATGTTCAATAAATTAACATTCAACCGTTACATTATTTATATGGTTTGTTGTTTTATTGGATATTAGAATATTGAGGGTTAAATGAATATTGGATATTTAGTTTGCCACGTTGCAGTCTCTTAATTTTAAATGGAAAACTGTGATGGCCAACAATTTAAATATAATTTAACATTTCACTTTTGACTTACTACCACAGTCCTCCTATTTGGTAGAGACAGTGACGAAAAGAACAATTTAACAATGCAATAATTTAATCAACGATTTACATTATTTACTTTCCAACTTTAACTTAATAATAGTTTTCCCGCCCGCCAAACGCAATTCCACGTCATACTGGCCTATCTTTTTTATCGGCTCTTTTAATCTTATTTCATCTTGGCTGACTTTATGCCCTTGATTTACCAATTCAGCCGCAATTGACTTAACGTCAAGCTTAGCATACAACGTACCCTTATCATCCGCTTTGACTTTTATCACAAAATTTTTTTTATTAATTTTTTTGGCTTCCGCCTTCTTACTTCTTACCTCTAACTTTTCAACCTTCTCTCTTTTCCTTTTTTGCGCCGCTAAAACATTCAAACTATGTTTTGTCATAACATCAACCATTCCTTTTGGTATTAAAAAATTTCTGGCATAACCTTCTTTGGCTTCTTTAACTTCTCCGGCATGCCCCAAGCCTGGCACTTCTTTTAATAATATTATCTTCATAAGCATAAAACAATAGCAGGTTCTAAAAAAACCTTTATCGCCAATGTTTCTAAATCTCAACCTATAATTTATAGACTCCGTCACCAACTCTGACTTTTTCGCCAACTTTAATCCCAATTGAATCTCCTTTGCCGGCTTTACCAACCTCTTTTCTGTCAATCTGCATTGAATCCACCACCTGCTCAAAATCAGTAGTAACGCCTTTAATTTTGATTCTATCACCCACCTTTAAACTTCCGGTTAGATCAATAGCCGCCACTCCAATCTGGCCAAAAAAATGGCTGATAACACCAATTTTTTCGCCTTCAATTGTCGTATTTTCTTCTTCCATAATATTTTATAATTTCTAATTCACCTAATTTCCAATTCCTAATAAAATTTTAAATGTCTAATGATAACTAAATTCAAAATGTTTTAAAAATTAAAAAATTTTTAATTAAGCATTTTATTAGAAATTAGACAATTAGAAATTAGAAATTTTAATTATAATTTTTGTAAAGTAACATCTCTCGCCAACACTATTTTTTATTTACTAACTATTATTTAGTATCTCAAGAGCTTTATCCATCTGCGGGTCTTTATTTTCCTTATAATCATCAACCGTTAAATCAACTTCATAGTCCGGCTCTATGCCTTTGTCATTTATACAGTCGCCGTTGGGAGTCAGCCATTTGGCCACCGTAATTTTGACTGAAGAACCGTCACTAAATTCTCTTAACGACTGCACGGACCCTTTGCCGAAAGTCTTTTCCCCGACAATCACGGCCTCGCCATTATCCCTTAAAGCTCCCGACACTATCTCCGAGGCCGAAGCGCTTCCCTGATTAACCAAAATAACGGTTTCGTAGTCTTTTAATCTGGCTCTTCCTCTTGATAAATGCTCGGTCTTTTTATCTTCGCTAAACTGCTCTGTGACTATAATACCACTTTCAACCCATTCACTGCTAATTTCAATGGCAGTATCCAAATATCCGCCGGGGTTATTTCTTAAATCAAGTATTATTCCCTTGGGATTTTTTTCTAAAACTTCCATAACGGCGTTATTAAATAAAGTTAATGTGTCATCGTTAAAATTTGTGATTTTTATTACAAATATATTATCGCTTCTTAACTCCGTTTTAATACTTTTAATGACAATTGTATCTCTTATTATTTCTACATCCTTTATTTCCTCCAACCCGTCCTCTGAAATTGTTAAGACAACTTTGGTGCCTTTAGGGCCGCGTATTTTTCTAACCGCTTCATCAATCGTAATCCCGGCGGTTGATTCATCATTAATCGCATAAACCTTATCCCCGGACTTTAAACCGGCTTTCTGCGCCGGCATATCATCCAAAGGCGCGATAATTGTTAAAGTATCGTCCCTTATTCCGATTTCCGCGCCAATCCCTTCAAAAGTGCCGGCTAAATCATCTTCAAATTCCTGGGCAATCTTAGGGTCCATATAAACCGTATAAGGGTCGCCCAAAGCCGCCACCATCCCCCTGATAGCGCCATAAAACAACTCTTTTTCATTAATCTTGTCTCTATCAACATAATCTTCTTCCAATGTATTCCAAACATCCCAGAACAGATTAAAATCAACGTCCTGGGTAAGCGCCCCTTCTTTCGCCTGGCTGTATTTTCCTATTAATTTTCCTAAAAATACCACCTCGTCATTAGCCAACTCTTTTAAAACTTCATCTTTCTCGGTTATATACAAACCAAAAGCAAATGAAGAGAACATTAAAATTAACACTAAAAAAACCAAGGCCACCCATTTAAACCATCCGCCTTTCTTCCTGCTATTATCTATATATTTTGATGTTACATTGTAAGACATAGATAGAAATTTCTAATTGCCTAATTTCTAATTCACCTAATAAAATTTCTAAAATTTTAAAATTAAAAATTAGACATTTCGCCTTTTATTGGAAATTAAAAATTAGGTGAATTGGAAATTATAATATTATCTTCTTACCACTCTCACCTCTTTCATCTCCCTAATATCTACCACCCTTGATGGTTTAACGCGCTTTATCCGGCCGGCGTCTATTACTAAATCCGGCCTTAAGCCCTTAAAATATTTTTCAACTCCGCCTACCTCTTCCAAATTTTTCTTTCCGCTTAGATTCAAGCTGGTGGAAACAATCGGCTTTTTAACACCTCTTACTATTTTAATAAGAAAATCATTTTTTGGCAAATCAGCCGGCAATCTGACGGCAATACTGTCCGGGCCGCCGGTTAATTCTTTGGGTAAAACTCCCCGGCTTTTTAAAATAACCGAGGTCGGCTCCTGGCTGTTGTTTCGCAAATTTTTAATAAACTCGGACTGCTTTTTATTTAAATAACAATATTTTCTTAACATGCAAAAACTGCCGACTAAAATTAAAAGAGGAAATTTTTTACTGCGCTTTTTTATTTTATATATTTTATTTATCGCCTGCCCGTTGGTCGCGTCACAACCCAAGCCATATATTGTATCAGTCGGATAAACAATAATTTTGCCTTTCTTTAAATAACCGACAATCAAATCGACTTCATCTTGTTTAACTTCTTTTAAATTTATTTTAATTTTTTTCATAATTTTTTAACCACTCCCTGCTCCGCATCAACTTCAACCAAATCCCCATCTTTTAAAATTTGCGTAGCCTTACCCGTACCGATAATACAGGGCTTCTTCATTTCTCGGGCAACAATAGCCGCATGGCAAGTAATGCCACCTTCATCAGTGATAATAGCGGCAGATTTTTTCATGGCCGAAAGATAATTGGGCGATGTCATCGGGCTGACCATTATATCGCCGCCTTTGATTTTATTCACCTGGTCCAGTCGTCTTATCACTTTTACCCTTCCTTTTGCCTTGCCCCTAAAAGCTACTTGCCCTTTTATCTTATATGCTCTCAAATTCTTCTTGGGAACATTTGAAATAAATTTAATATTCGAATTATCTCTTAAAAATCTACGTATAGTTATGATCTCGGCTATGTGGCCGGGGATAAGGACAAAATGCTCCTTTCTTTTCTTTAAAATATTAATGGGGGGAGGATTATCAATTTCGTCTTTTAAAATAACATTTTCAAAATTTTTTAAATTCTTATATAAATGAGTATAAGTACTCCTGATAATTCTATCGTTTGCATCGTAAAATAAATCTTTTTCTCTTATTTCAACCGCTTTTCTCCTGATTCCGGGCAGTGTTCTGCTGTCTACTGCCGCATAATACCAAACCGGGAAAAAGGATACTGCCAAAGTATAATCACTAATAAAGCATTTGAATTCTTTAACGGAATTTAGATATTTTCTTTTCCAATTTTTTTTAACCCTGGCCATTTTTTGCTCATATTTTAAAATAGCGTTATTAACTAAATTTTTATTATTTGCAAGCTCCTTCTGTAAAGCATCTTGTATCCATTGATAATGATCCACACTATGCCAAGTCTCGATGGCTCCATCAAACATATAAAAAATAATAGGCGGAGTCAGAGGTTTTTTTCTTCTTGTCCAGACGCGCGTTCCTTTATCGTGTGCAAAATACCAAGACTCGGCCAGACTCAATGTGTGATCGCGAGTAAATATTTTTCTGTACTTAAATACGGACATAAATATTTATAAAGTCGTAATCGGCCGGCTTTGCGTTATATAAAACTTGTTGTTTTTGTAGGCCCATTCAATATCCTGCGGTTTCCTGTAATGCTTTTCAATTGAAGCGCAAATTTTGGCCAGTTCAATTATTTTATCTCCGGATAATTTTTGTGCCTCTTGTCTATTTTTCGGAACCGTTATCCACTTAACGCCTTTTTTAAAACAACGAACCAATTGCTTTTTTTGTTCACTAATATTAATATCCAAAATCTCAAACTCATCAATAATTTTGATTTTTGATTTTTGATTTTTGATTTTTTCAATTACGTACGAATCCGGCGTAATTGAACCGGAAACGACCGCCTCGCCCAAGCCCCAGCCAGCCTCAATTATCATCTGCTCTTTATCTTGGGTAACCGGATGAACTGTAAAACAAATGCCGGAAATTTCCGATTCTACCATTTCCTGCACCACCACGGCCACACTCACTTCTGTTTTATGTAAATCTTTTTCCTTGCGGTAAAAAATCGCCCGTGGCGTAAAAAGAGAAGACCAACATTTTTTTACGTTAGCTAGCAATGTCTTTTCAGTCGTATTTAAATAAGTCTCTAATTCTCCGGCCCAGGAAGCTGACTCCGAATCCTCGGCGGTAGCCGAAGAGCGCACAGCTACAAATTTACTGCCTAATTTTTTAAATTCCTCTAAAATTTCTTTAACCAGTTCAGCCGGGACAGGAGTGTCGGCAATAATATCCCTGACTACATTGGAATAACGGTCAATCGTATTGGTATCATCATAATTTACTTTTTCCAACTGGGCCTCAATATCAATATAAATATCGTCCTTTTCTAAAAAATAATCAAACGCTTTGGCAATAATAACAAACCCAGGCGGTACCGGTAAACCAACCTTACTCATCTCTCCTAAACTGGCTCCTTTCCCGCCAGCTATTTTAATATCTTTTTTACTAATTTTAGTAAAATTTTTAATAAATTGACTTGACATATTTTTTAGTAAATCATCCCTGCGCCAGAGAGCGCAGGGCGTTAAAGCTCAAACAAA
>CAYMCJ010000036.1:0-11392 GCA_964388985.1 uncultured Gammaproteobacteria bacterium
TAAAATAATTTTTTAATTTATATAAAATTGTTAATAAAATTCAGTAAAATAAAGGGTTAGCCGCAATAATCTTTATCCCCTTTATTTTTTTTAGATATTGTGATAGAATGTTATTAAATGAAGCTAAGATACCGTTATTTTTAGATTTAAAATTATTTAATATATTTTTTATTTAATATTAGTTAAAATTAGTTTGATTTTAATTAATCTTTAATTCAAACTAATTGCAAATTTATGGAAGCATATTGCGTTAAGTGTAAAGCTAAAAAAGAAATGGCTGAAGGCGTTGAAGTTGAAATGAAAGGAAAAGGAGGAACAAAGAGGAGTGCAATGAAAGGAAAATGTCCTGATTGTGGCACCACCATGTTCAGAATTTTAGGAAAAAAATAGCTTTTTGTACGATTAGCAAAATTTCAAAAAGAATATATATCTAAGAGAGTATATTATTAATTTAATTTTAATAATATTCCCAAAGAGATATATTCTTTTTGGTTTTTAAAAACAATCTATGGTAATATTAATTTTAGGTACAAAAGGAAATTTAGGCCGCGAATTAGCTAAAATTTTTAAACCAAATTATGTTGTAGTTGCTTGGGATAAAGAAAATATTGACATAACTAATAGTAGATTAATTTTTAAAAAAATTAAAAAATTAAAGCCAAGTGTTATAATTAACGCTACCGGCTATAATGCCGTTGATAAATGTGAAAATGATAAAAAGGAATATGATTTAGCTAAGGAGTTAAATGTCCGGGCCGTCAAAGATTTAGCCCAAATAGCAACTGATCTTAAAGCGGTTTTTATTAATTATTCTACGGACTATGTATTTTGGGGCGATAATAAAAAAGGCTATAAGGAAAACGATAAACCAAAACCTATTAATAAGTACGGCGAAACTAAACTAAAAGGTGAAAAGGAAATACTAAAAAGAAAAAATGACGGTTTAAAATATTATTTAATAAGAACTTCAAAATTGTTCGGACCAAGGGGGAAGAGTCCGTTGGCCAAGCCAAGTTTTTTTGAAATAATATTGGAACTATCCCAAAAGAATGATAAACTGGATGTAGTCAATGAGGAAAAGAGTTGCTTTACCTATACGCCTGATTTGGCTAGGGCAACCAAAAATTTATTGGAAAGCGGCCGAAAATACGGCCTTTATCATATTACAAACAGTGGCGTCTGCACCTGGTATGAAGCGGCCGTAGAGTTATTCAAAATCACCAATAAAAATATTAAAATAAATCCGATTAATAGCTATAAATTTCCCCGGCCGGCCAAAAGACCGAAATATTCCCAGCTTTTGAATACAAAATTAGAACCGTTGCGAAATTGGCAAGAAGCGCTAAAAGAATATTTATCTTATAAATAAACTATTATTAATTTCATTATAAACATATGAAGGGAATAATTTTAGCGGGCGGAACAGCCACTAGACTTTTTCCGCTAACAGCCACTACCAGCAAACAACTTCTACCAATTTACGACCGGCAAATGATTTTTTATCCCTTGAATGTTTTAATTAAAGCCGGAATAAAAGAAATTCTTATTATTGTCGCCCCGGAACATTCCGGCCAATTTTTGAATTTGCTGGGGTCAATTTTTGAAAAATCCGGTGTTCATATTGAATTTAAGGTGCAAACGGTGCCACGCGGTCTGGCCGATGCTTTTATTGTTGGCGAAGATTTTATTGACAACGATAATGTAACTATGATTTTAGGGGATAATATTTTTGAAGATAATTTTAGCGATGATATTAAAAATTTTAGAAAGGGCGGCAAGGTCTTCGCCGTGAAAGTGCCGGACCCGGAAAGGTCAGGAGTGGTAAAATTTGATAAAAATATGAAAGCGATAAAAATTGTGGAAAAACCCAAAAAATGGATAAGTGATTATATTATTCCCGGCTTGTATATTTATGACAACCGGGTAGTGGGAGTCGCGAAAAAAATTAAACCAAGCCAACGCGGAGAAATTGAAATCGTAGACTTGCATAATTGGTATTTGAAAAAAAACGAATTAGAAGTCGGACTAGTTAAGGGGGAGTGGCTTGACGCCGGAACCTTTGATTCATTGCTTGAGGCCGGAAATATTGTCAAAGATAAAAAAATATATGAAAAATTTGATCCATTAATTGAAAAAGCAATGAAAGAGTTTAATAAGGAGCTGAAAGAATTGGCCAAGAAGAGATTAAAATAAATTGGATTAAACGTAAAAACGCGGATATGAAATTAGTAATTGGATTTATAACTTACGAAAAGGTAACGGCGAAATATTTGCCTTATTTTTTACCCAGTCTTAAATCTCAAACATTTAAAAACTATAAAATTATAGCTATTGACAATAGTGAGAAGCAGAACAATAAAAATACGGAATTTATTAAAAAAAATTATCCTGAAATTAATATCGGGTGGGCGGAAAAAAATATCGGTTTTGCCCGAGCCTATAATAAAATAATCAAAGAGGCCATAGATAGCGGATTAGAATATATTTTAATATTAAATCCGGATATGGTATTGGAGCCGGAAACGGTTAAAAAATTAGTTGAAGCTATGGATAATGATAGCAGCCTGGGGTCGTGCGGTCCGAAAATATTGCGATGGAATTTTGAGAATAACAAAAAAACAAATATTATTGATACTTGCGGGATTAAATTAAAGCCTGGCCTAAAATTTGCTGACATCGGACAGGCGCAAATTGACAGTAATAAATTTAACCATATTTCAATTTTAGGCCCGTCCGGCGCGGCCGCTATGTATCGTTTATCGGCCTTGGAGAAAGTTAAATTTAACGGTCAGTATTTTGATGAATTAATGTTTATGTATAAAGAGGATTGCGACCTGGCCTATCGTCTGTTTTTAACCGGTTTTAAATCAAAATGCATAGGCGAGGCGATTATTTATCACGACCGTACCGCCGCCGCTATTGGCGAAAGTGATATAGAAATCGCTAAAAACCGAAAAAATAAAAGTCGGCAGGTAAAAGAGTGGTCATTTTTAAATCAACAAATTATATTTTTAAAATACTGGCACCAACAAAATTTTTTAAATAAACTGGCCATAATCTGGTTTGAATTTAAAATAATATTATTTATTTTGCTTTTTGAACAATATTTATTAAGGCAATATTGGGATTTGTGGAAAATAAAAGATAAAATTAAAAAATATGAATTATAATAAATTAGCCTTGCAATTTCATAAAAGAAATAAAGGAAAAATTGAGATTAGGACTAAAATGCCACTTAAAACCAAAGCTGATTTATCTATTGCCTATACGCCCGGCGTGGCCGCGGTATCATTGGCTATTAAAAGAAAAAAAAGCAATGTTTGGGAATTAACTAATAGAGCCAATCAAGTGGCAATTGTGACTGATGGCTCGGCAGTATTAGGTTTGGGCAACATTGGAGCGGAAGCAGCCTTGCCAGTCATGGAAGGAAAGTCTGCAATTTTTAAAGAATTTGCAGGAATTGACGCAATCCCTCTTTGTATAAATACGACTTCTGATAAAAAAATTATTAATTTTTGTAAATATATTGAACCAAGTTTTGCCGGTATAAATTTAGAAGATATTTCAGCTCCTAAGTGTTTTACTATTTTAAATAAACTTAAAAAAGAATTAAATATACCGGTTTTTCATGATGATCAGGACGGAACCGCTATTGTAGTTTTAGCCGCTTTAATAAATGCCTGCCGAGTTGCCAATAAAGTAATCAAAGATTTAAAAATTGTTATTAATGGGGCTGGCGCAGCCGGAATTGCTATTAGTCGCTTGCTTTTAGCCCAAGGAGTAGGAGATATAATATTACTTGATAGCAAGGGTATAATTTATAGCCAAAGAGCAAATTTAAATCCATACAAAAAAGAAATTGCTAAAAAAATTAATAAGCAAAAACTAAAAGGTAATTTAGAAGATGCGTTATATAAAGCTGATGTATTTGTTGGAGTATCAAAGGGCGGTTTGTTAAAAGAAAAAATGATTAGGAAAATGAATTCTGACCCGATTATTTTTGCAATGGCCAATCCTATTCCGGAAATTATGCCAAATATTGCCAAAAGAGCCGGCGCTTCAATTGTTGGTACCGGCCGGTCAGATTTTCCAAATCAGATAAATAACGCTTTAGTCTTTCCTGGTATTTTCAAAGGATTATTGGCGAGCAGAAAAAAAGAAGTCAGTTTAAAAATGATGTTGTCAGCTTCCCTGGCTCTGGCATATGTAATTAAACCTGCAAAAAATAAAATTTTACCCAAAATAACGGACAAAAATGTTGTTAATGCGATTGCTAAAACAATAATAAAATGTAATTAATTAGAATTGACTTTTGTAATATTTTATGTATAATAAGGTAAATATTAATTTAAATTAATCCAATAATATGACTAATAAAATTGCGGTTATTAAAACCGGGGGGAAACAATATAAAGTTAAAGAAGGCGATATTATAAAAATAGAAAAACTTGACAAAAAAGATAAAGCTAAAGTTAAATTTGATACTTTAATGGTTGCCTCTGTTGACGGCAAGGAATTAAATTTAGGCCAGCCCAGCTTGGGTCAAAAAGTTGAAGGGGAAATTTTAGAGCAGGGGAGAGATAAAAAAATTAATGTTGTCAAATATAAAAGAAAAACCAGATACAAAAGAACTTTGGGGCACAGACAACCGTTTACAAAAATAAAAATTGTCAAAATTTTAACTTAAAAAGGGAGGGCACAATGAGAGATATCCAAATTGTTGAGTTGATTTGCGGAGTCTGCGGCGCGAAACGTGACGCGAATATAGAATATTGCGCTATCTGCCTTAAAAATTTTCAAAACAGAAAACCGGTTAACGGGATGACTCCGGACGAAAAAAAAACAAGAGATAATTAAATTATTAACCGGTTTTTTCTGGTCTATCCCTGTTGAAGTGCTATCCGGGCGCTTTGAAAAACTTTTAGGAAGAGAATTAAAAGCAAATGATATATTTTGCGGAAAATCATGCGAAGAATGCCGGCAGACGCTGGCAAAAGAGGCTTATTCCAGACAATAAAAAATACCCGCGCTCATTTAAAGAGTGGCGGGTTTTTTATTTTCGGGACAAGGCGTTTGCTATCAGGCCTCATCTTTCCCTTTGTTTTCGTTTTTTGCCCATATTCTTTGGGCGTTTGCCATTGCTCCCTTGTACCCAAGGTCAGCCGCTTCTAAAGCGGCCAGCATATTCCGCGTCCATCTTTCATCCAAATTAACTCCGGCGGCAAGCAAATCTCGTTCTTGTTGACTTAAGGGTATATCTGTCATTTTTTCCTCCTTTGGTATTTTGTTTAAAGGTCAGTACGATATTTAAAAGCATTGGTTAATGTAATTTCATCGGCGTATTCTATGTTGGCGCCGGTCGGAAGACCTCTGGCCAAACGGCTGATTTTAAGATTGTACGGCTTTAAAATTTTAATTAAATATAATACGGTTGTTTCGCCCTCAACAGTCGGATTAAGAGCTAAAATTATTTCTTTTATCCCGTTATTTTTAACCCGATTAATAAGCTGATTAATATTGAGCTGTTCCGGCTTTATTTCTTCAATTGTATTAATTAGGCCGTCCAGCACATGATATAAGCCTTTGTAATGCCCGGTTGATTCAATTATTAGTTTATCCTGCGTGGTGGCCACTACGCAAACAGAGCTCGCATCCCGTTTATTATCGGAACAAATCAAGCAAGGATTGGTTTCGGATATAGCCAGACATTGTTGGCAAATTGTTGTTTTTTCCTTTAATTCAGCTAAATATTGCGCAAATTCCTGTAATTTTTCCGGCGATTGCTTTAATAAAAAAAATACATACCTTTCGGCAGTTTTTGGCCCGACAGTCGGGAGTTCTAAAAACTGGTTAATTAGATTTTGGATTGAAGCTGGAAATCTCATGTAAATTTATAATTTTTTTTAAGAATTCTAGTGTAAAAACCGCTATTTCATCTTTCTTAATTTGTAATTTATAATTTATAATGCTAAATTTACAAATAATATTATAAAACCTGATGTTGTTTTAATCTACTTACAAAAACTTTTTATTTTTTAAAATATCAGCTCCAAATCATATTTAAAACTCTTTTTTTGAGTATATTATAAATTTGATATTACAAATTTTTTATAAATTATAAATTAAAAATTATAAATTTTGTTATAACAGAATCTCTCCGCGAGAGCCCTGATAGATGTGGGTCAACCTTGCTAGCCGTTTAATTTACCCAAGGCCCGGTATTCCTCCCATTTCCTGCATCTTTTGCGCCATTAATCGCTGTGTTTTTTTAATGGTTTCGTTAATACAATCGGTTAAAACCCCTTCCAGCGAATCTTTTGATAAATCTTCATTGATTTTTAAAAAAATAACTTCTAAATTGCCATTCATTACAATTTTAATTCCGCCTTTTTCCGTTGTAATTGATTCTTGCGACAAGACATTTTGCAATGTCTTGGCTTGCGAACGCAAGTCTTTTAAGTGCTTTAATTTATTAAACATAGTTTTAGTTCTTTGCGAATTATAGTAAATTAACAAATTATTGTTGAGGTAGTGGTTTATATTCATCTTTAGCTACATCACTAAAGCTGACTGTATTTTCGTTAAAGAAAAGTTTAATTAGCCCGGTTGGGCCGTTTCTGTGCTTAGCGATATGAATTTCGGTTAAATTTTTTTCTTCTTCGGATAAATCGTCAAAATTATAACCTCGGTCAACGGCTTTTCGATAAATAAATATCACTACATCGGCATCCTGTTCAATTGAGCCGGATTCCCGCAAATGCGCCAATTTTGGAATTGCCGGTCTGGTTTGCTCAACCGCGCGAGATAACTGAGAAAGGGCCAGAACCGGAATATTTAATTCACGGGCAATACCTTTAAGTCCTCTGGTAATTTCCGCCACTTCCTGAACGCGGTTATCGCCGTATCTGCCCCGACCTTCCATTAATTGTAAATAGTCAACTATTATCAAGCTTAAATTTTTTTCCATCTGCAGTCTTCTGGCTTTTGTTCTTATTTCAATAATAGAGGTTGTGGCTGAATCGTCAATATATATCGGCGCCTCTGAAAGCTGACCCATTGATTCGCCGATGCGTAAAAAATCATTATCTTCTTCAGCGTCAGATAATTTCCCGGTGCGCATTTTCCATAAACTGACTCCGGCCTGCGCGCACAGCATCCTGTCCACCAGCTGTTCCTTGCTCATTTCCAAAGAAAAAATACCAACTCCTTTTTTGCTTTTTATGGCGGACCGGCGAGCTATATCAAGAGCCAAGGAAGTTTTTCCCACGCTTGGTCTGGCCGCTAAAACAATTAAATCCGATTTTTGCAGTCCGGCCAATAAATTATCAAGGTCCTTAAAGCCGGTCGGCAAACCTCGTAATTTTCCGCTTTGTTTATGAAGTTCATCAATGCGGTCAAAAGCTTCGGTTAATAAATTATCTATCGGCAAAAAAATATTCTGCAAATGTTTTTGGGAAACATTAAAAATTTTATGTTCAGCCTCGTCCAGGAGTTTATCAACTTCCTGGTCCTCTTTAAAACTTAATTCGGCAATTTCAGTAGCTGCTTTCTGCAGACGGCGTAAAGTGGCCTTTCGCTGGACAATATTGGCATAATTAATAATATGAGAAGAGGTGGCGACTAAATTTGAAAGTTTTGCCAAGTAAGTCCGTCCGCCGATATCTTTTAATATCTTTTTTTCCTCCAGTCGGTTGGAAATGGTTAATATATCTATTGGTTCGCGTTTATTATATAATTCCTGAATTACTTCATATATTGTCCGATGCGCGTCTCTATAAAAATCATTTTCAGTAATTGTATCAGCCACTTTTGTAATTGAATCCTTGTCAATTAAAAGACAGCTTAAAAGCGATTGCTCGGCTTCAATGTTTTGTGGAGGTATTCGTTCCATTAAATTGTCGTCTTTATTGGTCATGATATTATATTACCGTATTGACAATTATTTATCAAGATTGTTTTTTCCACTATTTTTCCCCAAAACCAAAATGGTTTATTTTAAACCTTGCAAATAATAATTATATTTGTTATAGTATTATCTATAATATATAGTAAATCTGCTGTTAGCAGTTTTTTGTTATTCAAATATTTATGTAATTATTAGCGCCGTTAGCTCAGTTGGTAGAGCAGCTGCCTTTTAAGCAGAAGGTCACAGGTTCAAATCCTGTACGGCGTACAATTCAAGTTAAAAGTTAAAAAGTTAAAAGTGAGAATCTGAATCGCGTGTGAGCGATTCATCCGCCACTGCGAAGCAGTTTTTGGCGGGCTGCACGGCGTACATAAAACTAAATTACAAATTCAAAGCACCAAATCCTAAATAAATTATCACCGCCTTAGCCACCGCATTCTGCGGGGTAAACGGGATCCCGCCCACAACAATAAATAAGTGGCGGGACAATAATCAAAATTAAAAATTTTATACGTTTGAATTTTAACAATGTTTTTAATTTTTAATTTATTATCTGCCACCCTAGCTCATTTGGTAGAGCAACTGTTTTGTAAACAGTAGGTGGTCGGTCCGAATCCGACGGGTGGCTCATTTTGGCAGGCGGGTAAATTAAACTATTGGTCGGGGGTTTTAAGTCCTCTCCTCGGCTCAAATTAATTTTATAATAATTATAATATTTTGGTTCTTTACAAACATTGAAACACAGGAAGGAAATAAATATGTCCAGATTAACAGTAATTATTTTATCGGGAGCTGTTTCTTCGTTGGTATATTTATTTTTTATCTGGTTTTTAAGAAATAAAGGGGGACAAAAATATACCAAAAGGCAAGAGTTCATAAGACAAAACAAATTGCCCAATAAATTGCTCTGGCCGAATTGGATTTGCACGGAAAGAGTCGTAGTGGGATTTATTGGCTTATATTTTTATTTTTTTACGGAATTATACTGGCTAGGCGTTATATTGTTTACAATTTCCGCATTTTTAGATGGGGTGGACGGACTAGTGGCCAGAAAATGCAACTTAATTTCTTCCTTTGGCGAAGAATATGACCCTTTGTGCGATAAGTTAACTTATTTGCCGGCAATGTTTATTTTTGCTTATTTGGGAATACTTAATATCTTGATTATAACTATTTTGGCCGGTATTGAATTCTTCGGACAATTTGTGGTCAGATATTTTATTAAGCGCTGGAATTTTTCAATCGCAGCCAATAATTTCGGTAAAATTAAGGCTGTTTTATGCTTTGCCTTAATAATTTACTGCGCGATTTTGGATGATGGTCTAGGGTTGCCCGATTTCACAAGGCAGGTCGCTTATTTATGCATTATTTTGTCTATTGCCTCTGCGGTTTTTAAAGTTATACCAAACCATTTTTACGCTGATATTTTATCAGGACTTAATTTGGTATGCGGGGTAATTGGCATAAATTTTGTTATTTACGGACATTTTGTTTACGCCGTAATAGCGGTTTTGGCCGGTCAGCTATTTGATTTATTTGACGGTCGGATGGCCCAAAAGCATGGCGGAACAAAATTAGGACCCTGGTTTGACAATATAGCCGATTTTGTCAGTTTTGGACTTTGCCCGGCAATAATGATAGCTGCTTGGGGAAAATGGGCTCCTTGGGGAGGCTGGTTTATAGGTATTTTCTATTTAATTTTTGTGTCTTGCCGGCTATGGCGATTCTTGGATTCTGACAAAAAAAACAATTCCTTGTCTCCAGGCATATTTAAAGGTTTGCCCAGCCCAGCCGGAGCAATAATAGTTTTCGGTGCTTGTCTTTTTTGGCAAAATTTTTATATTTTGTCCGCATTTGTTATTGCCTCTTCTTTATTTATGATAAGCAAAATCAAATTCTCGCATTTTGGTAAAATAATATTAAAACAAACGCCAAAGGCTGTAATAGTTATATTTGGAGCTTGTATAGCAATTACAGTAAGTTATCTTATAAAAAGCCGGAAACCGGAATTGCTTGGTTTGGTCCTGCTCATAACTTCTGGCGTATATGTTATATTAGGACTTATTGTTAAACCAAAAAAACAATTAACCTAAAATCAAGTCGTTTGTCAAACAACGGCTTTTTTATTACTATAAAGAGGTTACCTCATAAAATATGATAAATAATAAATTTAAAATTTATACTTTGGGTTGCAAAGTAAATCAATATGATTCAAGTCGCTTAATTAAAAAATTAATCACGGCTGAATTTAAAATTGTAAAAAATAAGGCCAACATAGCAATTATCAATACCTGCTGTGTTACCAAAACCGCAATTCATAAATGTAAACGAATGATAAATAAAGCTAGAAATGAAAACCCCAAGGCAAAAATTTTTATTACCGGCTGCTGGCCAAAAGTTTATAAAAAAGAAATTGAGGATTTAGGTGTTAATTTAATTTTGGGGGCGGGGGAGTTGAATAAATTTATTCAACAGATCCCGAATTACAAATCATCTAAATTTCAAATTATAAATTATAAATTACAAATTATTAATCGTTCCCGTTATTTTATTAAAATTCAAGACGGCTGTGAGCAGTTTTGCTCTTATTGTATCATTCCTTATACTCGGGGGAAGCTTAAAAGCGGAGAGGAAAAAGATATTATTAATGAAATAAAACAAGCCGTCAAAGCCGGCTTTAGAGAAATAGTATTGTGCGGAATACATCTGGGGTTATACGGACAAGAAAACAAAAAAACAAGAAAACAAAAAAACAATCTAGCGATTTTATTGCAACAACTAATCAAGATTAAAAATTTGGGTCGTATCAGACTGAGTTCAATTGAAATAAGTGAGGTAAGCGATAAGTTGATAAAATTAATATCTAAAAATAAAAAAATATGCAAACACCTGCATATTCCTTTGCAATCCGGCTCTGACAAAATTTTAAAGTTAATGAATCGGCCTTATGACTTAAAATATTATAAAGATAAAATAAAAAAAATCAGAAAATTAATTCCTGATATAGCTATAACAACTGATATTATAGTTGGTTTTCCGGGCGAGACTAAAAAAAATTTTACTGATACCTATAATTTTGTCAAAGCTATTCAATTCAGCCGGTTGCACGTATTTCCGTTTTCCGCCCACGAAAAAACCCCGGCTTTTAAAATGCCTGGGAAAGTTAACTGGAAAGAGATTACCAGCCGAGCAAAAAAATTAAAAAATTTAGGCGAGAAATTAAAAAATGAATTCAGGAATAAATTCATTGGCAGAAATTTAGAGGTTGTAGTGGAAAAAAATGTCTCTATTAATTCAAACCTTATCGGCAAAACCGAATATTATTTTGATGTGGGATTTAACAAAAATC
Organism: uncultured Gammaproteobacteria bacterium; assembly: GCA_964388985.1. Classification (GTDB taxonomy): domain Bacteria; phylum Patescibacteriota; class Patescibacteriia; order Patescibacteriales; family CAYMCJ01; genus CAYMCJ01. The sequence continues at coordinate 11,256 of CAYMCJ010000036.1, forward strand.
AGATTATTAATAAACAGAATGTAAAAGCAGGGGGGATTGTAAAAATAAAAATATAAATTATAGTACCGCCACGGGGAATTGAACCCCGGTTACATGGATGAGAACCATGCGTCCTAACCACTAGACGATGGCGGCAT
>CAYMCJ010000037.1:0-5355 GCA_964388985.1 uncultured Gammaproteobacteria bacterium
GTGATATGGCCATTTCCGCCGGCTCCATAATCCTAGACGGCAACGTCGGCATCGGGACGACAGACCCATCCAGCTGGAATTTCCAAGTCAATGGAACAGCCGGAGGTTCAGGCGCTTGGCAAACATCAGATGCTCGTTGGAAAAATAATGTGGAAACAATAGAAGGAGCATTAGATAAAGTATTAAACCTGCGTGGAGTAACCTTTGAATACGACCAAGAAAATTATCCAGAATGGAGATTTCCGGATGGACGTCAAATGGGATTTATTGCTCAAGAAGCAGAATTAATTATTCCCGAAGTAATGTCCACGGATAGTAATGGATACAAATTTATCGCTTATCAAAATCTGGCCGCTTTGCTGGTTAATTCTATTCAGGAAATGAATTCCAGAATCAACCTCTCTTCCGCCCCAACCTCAACTCCAGCTATATTTATTAACCAAAGCGGCAACATCGGCCTCGGGACAACAAGTCCCTGGTCTAAATTATCCGTAGACGGCGCCATTACCCAAACCAACCAGAAAGCCTGCACCACCGGCTTAACCACGGACGCTAACGGCACGATTAATGGCTGTGTGGCTTCGGACGTGAATTTAAAAACCGACATCATTACTTCAACCTATGACGCTCTGCAAATTATTGCTCAAATTTCGCCCGTAAGCTACAGATGGAAGAATTACAGCCTAAGAGACAGTCAAATCCACTCCGGCTTCATAGCGCAGGATATAGAGGCGGTTTTTCCGACCGCGGTTACGAGCGGCGGGTTTGATGAGTTTGGTGATGCTATGAAAGCGGTTGACCCTAACGCCATGGCCTCGTTATTAGTCAAAGGCCTGCAAGAAATTGATGTTAAATTACGGGCTTTGGCTGCCGGTTTCTATATCACGGATAGCCAGGGAAGTGTTATTTTTCCCACAAATTATGATATGGGGGTCTTGTTAAATCGTGATACGGCGCTCAGTTTCAATCTTAATGTAAACGGCAACATAAGCGCCGGGCAGTTCTGTTTGAATGGAGTCTGCCTGGCCGACTGGAGCCAGCTTAGCGCTAATTTTGAAAATAATAATTTAGAGGTAAGCAGTGGTTCGTCTTTTAGCCCCGAGCAAGTTTTCGCGCTTGATGACCAGGGCTATTTGACCATGGGAAAAATTAAAGCCGAGGAAGTAAAAACCAAACGTTTAGGTATGGTTAAGGGAGCAAGCCTAAAGGAGAATATGATCGGCGAGGGGGTAATTGAAGCCGGCCTAAGCTCCACCACCATTGTTAATTTAAGCATCGCCACCAGTTCAAAAATATTTTTATCTTGGAATGATAATTTAGCCGGCGCGCAGTATTGGATTTGCTGGAAAGAAGCCGGAAAGTGGTTTGATGTTTGCTTGGACAGGGTTTTGGCCAGGTCGGTAAAATTTGATTATTGGGTGGTTGATGTGTCGGAAGAGGAAGAATCCATAGTGGTTGAAGAAACGTCGGCGGTTGAAAGCGCGTCAACCGAAGAGTTGACAGAGGAAACAGCCGAGGAAGAATCCGCGGTGACCGAAGAAACGTCGGCGCCGGTTGAAACTTCAATTGAAGAGTCGACAGAGGAAACAATAGTTGAAGAAGCAGAAACAACCGAAGAGCCGGCTGAGGAGCCCGAAGTGGTAGTTGAAGAAGCAGAAACAACCGAAGAGCCGGCTGAGGAGCCCGAAGTGGTAGTTGAAGAAGCAGAAACAGAAGAAGAAATGGCTGAGGAGCCCGGAGTGGTAGTTGAAGAAGAAACAACGGTCGCAGAATAAAATTTATTAATAAAAAATCGTTCCGGAAAGATGATACAAAATTTAAAACCTCTCTGGCGAGAAATCTCGGATAGCAGAGTCGCAATTTATGGTTAGTTGATAAAGTATATCAAATTATAAAATTTTGTTAAGAGTCAGGCATTAAAATATGCCAAAGCGGAAGAAAAAAGCGGTAAGCAAAAAACTTGTCCCAAATAATTATGAGGTTAAAGATAAACAATTTATATTTAGCAGTATTATTATATGCCTTGGCGGTTATTTTTTTATTGCCTAATTTTGCCTCTGCCGGCGTTGCCAGCGGCTTAATAGATAGCATTTTTAAATACGCCTGGGGCGAAAATATCGGTTGGATAAATTTTGGCGCGGGCACCGGCAACGTACGCGTAACCGATAGCGGTTTAAGCGGTTACGCTTGGAGTGATAATTACGGCTGGATTAATTTAAATCCGCCGACCGCCGGCGTTACCAATGACGGCTACGGCGACTTAGCCGGATATGCCTGGGGCGAAAATTTAGGCTGGGTTGATTTTAATGATGTAGCGATTAATTCTTCCGGTGAATTTATTGGTTACGCGGTTATTGAAAATAATAGCAGCCGGGTCAATTTTAATTGCTCTAATACGGCTGCTTGCGCGGCTTCGGATTTTAAAGTAATAACTGATTGGCGGCCGCGCGATATTAGGCCGGCTTGCAATAACAGTTTGGACGATGACGGCGACGGCCGAATAGATTTTCCCTCGGACCCCGGCTGTTTGGATTTAACAGATGATAATGAAGTTGATTCTGGTTCAGTAATCATCGTTCGACCAGCTGGTCGGTCGTCCCCGGCTCCGGCGCAAATTTCAGCCCCGGGGATAACGCCCTTGGCCGAAAAAATAGAACCTGAAGCCGAAGCGCCCAAACCACCGGCCGAAGTAAAAAAACAGCCAGCGGCTAATCTCCCGTCCGCGCAATCACTTGAGCCCAAATCAGTAGTTAAAGAAATTTCGCCTTTAGAGCAGGTTTTAAGCAAATTAAAACAAATATTTGGACCAATATTAAATAAATTGGCGCGTTTAAAGCCGATTACGCCGTTGGAAATTCCTTTGGAAAAAATAGTGCCTCGCCTAGCGCCCTTGGCTTTGCGCGGCCAGTGGCAAATTATGCCGGTTGAGCCGATTGATAGATTCGTTTTAGCGCCTTTGCCGGCCGAGCTTTTAAAGTTAGCAAAAAAATTTCCTTCGCTTAATAAAATTTTTGAGCAAATTAGCATTTCTAAAATTACCGACATCAGCCGTTTAAATAACGTGGCTTTAACTTTGCCTGGTTTAACTCAAGCGGTTAATATGCCCGATTCCGGATTAACCGCGGGTAAATTTACGATATTGGACGGCTTGCCTTTAGCCAGTTTAACCGCTGAAATAAAACAAAATTTGCCTTCGGAGATAGTTTTTGCCAAATCCGGCGGAGAAATAATTGATTACAATATTGATTTAACTATTAACGAGCAAGGGCGGCCTCAGCAAAAAATTACGGCTTTAGCTAATCAATCTTTAAAGCTGGTAGTTAAGCCGGACGGCCAAGTTAATGGAATTAAAGGCTATTTGGTTTTTAAATCAGCTGACAGCCAATCAACTTCGCGATTAAATGCAGAAGGGTTTAATTGGCTAATTAAACCCGCCTTGGCTGAAACCCCAGGCATTGAATCAGCCTCGGAACAGCGATCCATAGCCGGCAGATTGCAGGATTTTTTGTCTTCTTTAATATTCGCCAGACCCAGCCTGGCTTTTCCTCAGGAAGTTCCAGTGCCGGTTGAAGAAAAATTGGTTTTAGAAGAATTTGATTATACGGACGGCGACGGCGACGGCCTTTGGACCGCGGAAATTAAAACACCGGCCGTGGCCGGACAATATGAAGTTATCACAGTTTTGTATTATGATGACCCGGAAATGGGCGCTAGAGCCATAAAACTCACTACGGTTGTTGACCCGGAAGGTTATATTTATGAAAATTATAAAGACAAAGAGCTGCGCGTTTCCGGAGCGATTGTTTATCTTTATTGGCTTAATCCGGAGAGCAAACAATATCAAATTTGGCCGTCAGAGAATTATAATCAAGGGAATCCCCGGATTACGGATATTAGCGGCAAGTATTCATTTTTAGTGCCGTCGGGTTTTTATTATTTAAAAATTGAAGCTCCCGGCTATTTAGTTTACGAAGGCAAGCCGTTCCAAGTTAAAGCTGGCGGCGGCGTTCATACCGATATAGAATTAAAAACTAAATACGGCTGGCTTAATAGTTTTGACTGGAAAACAATATTATTGATTTTGGTAGCTATGTTTTTAATCTATAATTTTTACAAAGATAAATTTAGAGCGAGAAAAAATTAAATTTAAAATTTAAATATAATTAAAAATAATATGTCTAAAGCAAAACTATTAGTTATTTTGTTAGTGTTAATTCTTTTGGCCGGCGATGCTTTTTTGGGCGTAAAATATTTTACCGCCCGAACCGAGCTCGGCCGGGTTAAAGCGCTCCTGTCGGTTAAAACAACCAATAATAAAGTTATAGAGTTCACCAAGCTTTTTGTCGACGAAGTGCTAAAAGCGCAAACTGAAGTTGATTTTGAAACCAGGCTGGAACTTGAAAACGCGGTTAGAAATTTAAAAGATGAGGCAATTTTAGCTCAATGGCAGAAATTTACCGAAAGTAAAACCGAAGCTGAAGCTCAGGTTGAAGTTAAAAATTTGTTAGATATATTGGTGAACAAAATTAGTCTTTAATTTAGGGCGGCTTTACAAAATTGATGTTTTTAGTTAAAATTAAGTATGATTTAAAATTTACCCCGTTAAATCCCGGCGGGCACCCCGCAAGCTTACTTTCAGGTCAAAAAATAGCTTTAATTACAAATTTTAAATAAGGCGTTTAAATTAATATTGGTATATGACTGCCAAAAATCAAATTTATAAGTGCGAAATTTGCGGAAATATAGTTGAGGTTTTGCATAACGGCCAGGGCGAGCTCATTTGTTGCGGCGTGCCTATGAAGCTGATTGAAGAAAAAACCAGAGACGAAGGAAAAGAAAAGCATGTTCCGGTTTTTGCCAAATTGCCGGAAAACATGTGCCGGGGCGGAGATGGATTAAAAGTTAAAATCGGTAAGATTGAGCATCCCATGGAAATTGACCATCATATTGAATGGATAGAAATAAAAACGGTTGATAATAAAATCGGCAAGAAGTTTTTAAAGCCGGGAGACAAGGCGGAAGCTGAATTTCATGTTCGGGCTGGTATAATAGAGGTCCGCGCTTACTGCAATATACATGGGTTATGGAAGAGTAAAGTTTCTTAAGAGACGTTTGATAGTTAAAGCCATATTTGACATATTGTCAGATTATGCTATTATTTAAGTTAATTAAATAAAGTCGCAGACAGCAGGTACTCTGGCCTAGCGAGAGTTTAATTTCCTGCCTAGACAAAATATCTAATTTTAGGTAATTTTCTAAATTTGTTTGCGGCTTTTGGCCGCATTTTTTAGTTGTTTTTCACTAGCGTGAAAAAGCCCTGCTACAAATAGGGCACATGCGAATTTAGTTGTTTTT
>CAYMCJ010000037.1:5455-10947 GCA_964388985.1 uncultured Gammaproteobacteria bacterium
TTTTTCACTAGCGTAAAAAGTAACTAAATAATATATAATTTTATTAATATGGCTAAATCCAAAGAACAAAAAAAGGAAATAATAAAGGGGCTGTCTGATAAAATCAGCCGTTCAAAATCCATTGTTTTTATAAATTTTAACGGACTTGAAGTTAAAGAAAATGAAGATTTAAGAGAAAAATTAAAAGAGAGTCAGGGCGAATATTATGTAGCTAAAAAGACATTATTGGACAGGGTGCTAAAAGATAATAAAATTACTGATTTCAATATTAAAGAACACAAAGGTCAGGTGGCGGCTATTTTCGGCTATGAAGACGAGGCGGCGCCGGCTAAAGTTGTTGATAATTTTAAAAAAGAGCACTTGACGAAAGAAGGAGAGGAAAAATTATACTTTATCAGCGGAATTTTGGATTTGCATTCTGAGACCGGCCGTAAATTTATTTCCAGGGAAGAGGTGGCGTTTTTGGCCAAACTGCCGACTAAACTTGAATTATACGCGAAAATTGCCGGTTCCCTTAACGCGCCGGTTAGCGGATTCGTAAACGTTTTAGCCGGCAATTTAAGAAATTTAGTATATGTATTGAGCGCGGTTAAAGACAAAAAAGTTTAAATAATTTAAATAATTTATTAAATTGCTAAATTGTTAAATTGTTTTTCAATATAATAATCAAGCAAATAAAAAAATATGGCAGACGAACAAAAAAATGATGCCCCTCAATCCGCCTCCGCTGAAGCTACAGCGGACAAGGGAGAAAAGAAAGAGGAGGCTACAGCTAAAGCCCCAGTTGAGGAAACAAAAACTGAAGAGCTTAAAGCTAAAGAAGTTGCGCCGGTTGATGACGCTGGCGATGATTCAGCTGAGGTGGAAGTACCCGAGAAGTTTAAATCACTTGTTGAAGAGATTGAAAAAATGAGCGTTTTGGATTTGGCGGAATTGGTTAAAATTTTAGAGAAAAAATTCGGCGTGTCGGCCGCGGCGCCGGCAATGGCAATGGCGGCAATGCCGGGCGCGGGCGAGGGGTCCGCTCAAGCCGAGGAAAAAACCAGCTTTGATGTTGAATTGTCAGAAGCCGGCAGCAATAAAATAGCGGTAATTAAAGCCGTTAGGGCGATTACCGAGATTGGCTTAAAAGACGCCAAGGATTTAGTTGACGGCGCTCCCAAGGTGGTTAAAGAAGGCGTTAAAAAAGAAGAAGCGGAAGAAATAAAGAAGCAACTGGAAGAAGCCGGCGCTAAGGTTGTCTTAAAATAAAAATAAAATAATATAAAAACATAACAAAAAAACAAGGTTTTTAACCTTGTTTTTTTGTGGCTATTTTAGTAAAAGGGATAAAAAATTCTCCGCTTTATTATTTGGCGGAGAATTAAGTAGGATATTTTTTAAATTTTTTCTTTAAAACAACTATCTAAAATTGTATTCAAATCAAGAAGCGGAGCAACTAAGTCCCAAAATAATTTTTTTTGTGTTGTTAAAATTTTTTTCCATTCTTCTATTGTTTCTTCAATTTTTTCAATCGCTTTAGATATTTCTTTTTTTGGCGGACGATATCCATTTATAATGAGCTGTTGAAGAAATATGTTTAAAATCCGGATTTCTTTTTTTAATAAATTATAAGATGGCTCAATTTCAATTTTAATTATTGCTGTTGTAACTTCTTTAAATGTAGTTTGGCTAACAGGAAAAGGACAATTATATTTTTCCGGATCTAAACTTGGTATTTTTTTTAATTGTTTATTTAGATCATCTAAAAATTCAAGATAAGTAGCTAATATTGATTTTTTATCAGCCATAATATCCCTCCATTCTGTTTATTTATTTGTAGTATCTGCTTGTTAAAAGGACGATTATTTTATTATTTAAGCGGTTATTTAATTATTTTTTTGGTATTTCAATTTGAGAAATAGTTGGTATATTACTATAATTCCCAATATTGAATTGCTTATAATTAATGGACCTACTTTATTTATTACTCCATATAACCACCAAAAAATAGTACCAATAAGAGTTGTCAATATTAAGCCCAAAGACAGATACTGGACACTTTTTGTTTTATGAGATTTTATTACCTGCGGAATAAAACTGGCCGTAATAAATAGTGCTCCAAGATAACCAAACATTTCAAATTTCATATTTATAATTACGCTATATGATAAAAAATAATTTTTCAAAGTTTTTGGTAGTTTAATTATTTTTTAAGTATAATCGGGGGTATAATTTTATATTTTTATATTTCTAAAATTATTTTTCAAAATGCAGGCCGTCAGTTTCGCAAACCGAATTTTCATTTAAGAAATATATTTTTTTATTGGCTTCATCAATCTCAAAATCCTTTAAATCGGTAAAATTATCATTTTTATACTGCATGATAAAATTTCCGGTTTTATCAAAAATTATTAAACGTTTACCAACCGGCTCAAGTATATAAATGTATTCCAATTTAGGCGAAACAATTATTTTTTTAGCCTGAGTTATCGGCGGCTCAACCGATTCCAATTCAAAATTTTCTTTTTTTCCTTTTAAATATTTTAATATTTCGCCATTGCTTTTTAAAATATAGACATAGCCGTCTATAGCCAGACTGACTGAATCATTTAAATCGGCCGTTTCTTTTATCCAGCCATCTCTGCCCGAGAATCCGTTGGCATCTTTGTTAAAGCGGTATATTTGATTATTATTTTTGTCCAGCAAATATAGCCGGTTATTAAAGTTGGCCGAAGCTATTATTTTTTCCGGTCCGGCCGGCAGTTCAACCGCAAGGTTTGAAATTTTGTTATTGGCGGTAGTTAATTGCAAGAGGCTATTGTTATTTAAATAATAAATATTATTGTCTTTATCAACCGTTGGGAAGTTTAAAGTATTAATCGGGTTATTAGCGTCAATAATGGCGGAAATCAATTTATTTTCCAAGTCAAGATTATATATTGTTTTTTGTTTCTCATCCCCGCCGTATATTTTATTGTTAGCTAAAATTATATTTAAGACATCGGCCTGGCTGTTCAAGTTAGTGAAATCCGCCAGGACAGTCGGTTCAATATTTACCGCATGCCTGATTTTTTCCAGTTGTTGGTTGTGTTTATCCAAAAATAAGGCATATTCATCGGCTGTCTTTTCCGGGGTCTGCCTGATTTTTTCCAACAGAATCTCAATCTCCGCCAAGATTTTTTTTGCCCCCTCTTCATTGCTGTATAGCAGGTGAGCGTCAACCTGATTTTGTTTTTGTTCAATAATTTTTATTAAATTAATAATATTTTGCTCCTCTTCATTTTTTTTATTGGTTATTTTAGTAAAAGACAAATTAAACAGAAAGACGATGAGACAGGCGGCGGAAGTGATAAGCAGAATTTTGTTTTTAACATTTAACTCTTTAAGCCAGGTCCATAATTTTTTTAGTTTAAATTTAAGGGACTTTAAAGACAATTTAATTTTTCCAAAAAATTCAATTAAGCTGTCTTTGTTGGTTGAAATTTTAATTATATATATAAAAAGACCGGCCAGATAATATATTAGATTTTTTAATATTAAAGTAATCTTTTTAAGCGACACCAGGGATTGCTTTTTTTTGAAAAATATTTTTTCCTTAAGAATGATAGTTTTACGACCAGACATTTTTTTGACATTTGAAAAAGGAAGTTTACTTGAAATAAAATTTATAAAATAACCATACCATTTTTTAAAATTAATGATTCCGGGGGGCGCTAAAAGTTTTTCCGTTTCTTCTTCGGTTTGATTCAGACTGGAAATAGAATCCCCGGTCGGCTGGTAAGCTTTTAGTTTGTCTATTGTCGTTATTTCTTCCGGGCCGATTCCTGCGGAGCTTTTTATAATTATGCCTAAAAAAGAAATATAAGCGTTTATTTTAGCCAAAATATTTTTAATTTGTTCAGCCGCTCCGGCCGGCGGCAGTTTGGTTATTATTTCAATCAGCTGCTTATTTGATAAATATTCCGGCAAGGCTTCGTTGGCAAGAAAGATATAGCCTCCCGGCGGTATTTTTCCGCTTATGACATTAGAAAATAATTTAGATAAGTTTATTTTTTGAGAAGATTCAGAGTTTTTAGATTTAGAAGAGCTAATATCAGCCAGATTATATTTGTATTCATTATTGCCGGCCGGTTTGTCATTTTTTGAGTAAAGCCGTTTTTCAACATTCATTTTGTCGCTGGTTTGTCTTTTATAGATAATAAAAGCATTGTTTTTTCCGATATTTGAAAAATGAAGATTGTTTTCATGGATGACGCCGATTGTTATATTTAAATCATTTGGATTTATTTTAATTTTTTCTTTTGACAAAAATTCAGATAAGGCAAGGTTAGTTTTTGCCAAAGCGGTTTCGAAGATGTGCTCAATTTTTAAAGTGTTTATTCTTTCGCGCAGAATAATTTTTTCATTATGATAATAGTTATTATTAATATTGTTGACTAAGAAATTTATAATTTTCAGCGCCTCAGCCTTTTTTGAGTCAATTTCTATTAATACAAATAATTTCCCGGCCAATGATTCTTTGTTGGCATCGGGCTGGGCAATGAAAATTTCATTGGCAGTATTGGATTTTTGCCCCGAGTTTAAAGTAATTGAAGCAATTTTATTATACATAAAATATTGACTATTAATATGTTATATTATACTATAAAAATATAAATAAGGACAATAGACTGATTAAATGATACCTTTAATTGATAGCTTCTTCGGCGGAAGAGACAATTAGTTTAAAATTACGGTCAAGGTGGCTATTATTTAGTAAATTTAATAATTATGATAGGGAAACTTTTCGGTTCAAACGCCAGAGTGAAAATTTTAAAATTATTCTTACTTCATCCAAACCAAAAATATTATATCAGGCAGTTGGCCAGAGCTTTGAAATTGCAGGTTAATTCCGTGCGCCGCGAGCTGGAAAACCTGGAAGAGTTTGGGCTACTTACTTCGGATATCGGCGTTGGAGAAGAGGACAATAAATTATCCTCCGGCGCCACCAGCGGCCAGGAAAAAAAATATTTTCAAGCCAATAAAGATTTTGTTTTGTTTGAGGAGATAAAAGCATTAATAATTAAGGCGCAGATACTGTACGAGAATGATTTTATTGATAAGCTGAAAAAAATCGGCCAACCCAAACTTTTTATATTAAGCGGTTTTTTTGTGAATGATTTAGACGCCCAATCGGATATATTGATAGTGGGCAGATTCAGCGGATTGAAATTGCAGAAAATAATCAGGGAATTGGAAAAAGAACTTGGCCGGGAGATTAATTATACTTCAATGGATTTAAAAGAATTCAGGTACAGAAAGGATATTACGGATGTTTTTTTATACGGAATACTTGAGGGCAGGAAAATTGTGGCGGTTGACAATATCGGCATTAGTTAGTGATAGCTTCAAATAATATTTATGAAAAATATATGATAAATTTATAATTCATATATTTTTTATTTTGCCTTAAAAATATTTTTATTGGTTTGGCGGGAAGGAGAGTGTATATTGGGAGATGATAGTTATAA